>NZ_JADKPQ010000006.1:0-289935 GCF_015350725.1 Flavobacterium sp. CSZ | reverse complement strand
CTGAAACCTGAAACCTGAAACCTGAAACCATCATAAACTATTTAACTATATGAAAAAACATCTATTAATAATTATATCATTAATCTCGATTTCATTATCGGCTCAACAAAAAATAGATCGAAAAGCATTAGTAACAAGACATAATGTACAAATTACGGCTATCGATACTTTAGCCTCGCTCACAGTTGGTAATGGTGCTTTTGCTTTTACCGTTGATGCTACCGGTTTGCAGACTTTTCCTAAAAAATATCAAAACGGAATCCCTTTAGGAACACAATCAGAATGGGGTTGGGACAGTTATAAAAACGCCAATAATTATAAATTCTCAGAAACTCTGAGAGATTACAAGCAGTATGGAAGCGATATTTCATATACGGTTCAGATCAAGGAACCAGCCAGAAAAGTCGAAGCGGTGAATTGGTTTCGTCAGAATCCGCATTTATTGCAATTGGGAAATTTAGGTTTTGAGATTACCAAGAAAGATGGAAGTCCGGCAAAACCCGAAGACATTAAATCGATTGTCCAAAAACTGAATTTATGGACAGGAGAAATCGAAAGTTATTTTGAAGTAGAAGGTATTCCGGTTACCGTTCTAACGGCTTCGCATCAGCAAAAAGATGCCATTGGTGTAAAAGTAAAATCAGATTTATTACAGCAAAAACGTTTGAAAATTAGTCTGAGAATTCCGTTTCCAACAGGAGATTGGGCAGATATGGGAACAAAATATGAAGGCAAGCAGGATTATAAAAGTAATCTTGTAGAAAAATCGAAAACAGAAGCCGTTGTAACCCATGTAATGGATAGCATCTCTTATAATGTGAATTTGAACTGGAAAGGAAATGCACAGATTAAAAAAACTGCTGATCATTATTTTGTGCTCGAAGCATCTAATACCAATACTTTAGAATTAAGCTGTCTTTTTGCTTTAGCAGATAAAAAAATATCCAATTCTTCTTTCGCAGAGATTCAAAACAGCAGTATAAAAGGTTGGGAGCAATTCTGGAAAAGTGGCGCTGCTGTAGATTTTTCAGGCAGTACAGATCCGCGTGCCAAAGAATTGGAACGAAGAGTAATCCTTTCGCAATATTTGACCAAAGTACAATGTACAGGAAAAGTGCCGCCTCAGGAAACGGGTTTAACTTACAACAGTTGGTACGGAAAACCGCATTTAGAGATGCATTGGTGGCATGGTGTTCACTTTGCACTATGGAACCGACCAGAATTGTTAGAGAAAAGTTTGCCGTGGTACCAGAAAGTTTTTGATAAAGCCAAAAACATTGCCAAAAGACAAGGTTTCGAAGGCGCCAGATGGCAAAAAATGGTAGATGCTGATGGGAACGAAAGTCCTTCTTCTGTAGGCTCATTTTTAATTTGGCAGCAGCCTCATTTTATCACTTATGCTGAATTGATTTACCGCGCCAAACCCACCAGAGCAACTTTAAATTTATATAGCGAACGTGTTTTTGCAACGGCTGATTTCATGGCTTCGTTTGCCAACTACGACAGTAAAACAGATCGTTATGTTTTAGGACCAGGTGTTATTCCGGCTCAGGAACGTTTTAAAGCAATGGAAACTTTCAACCCAACTTATGAATTAGCCTATTGGAACTGGGCTTTGAAAACAGCTATTGCCTGGAAGAAAAAACTAAACCAACCAGTACCTGAAAAATGGGAAAATGTTTTGGCTAAATTATCTCCCTTACCAGTTGCAGATCAGGTATATCTGGCAACAGAAAGCGCCAAAGATTCCTATATCAATCCGGAATTCAAAACCGATCATCCATCGGTATTAGGAACTTTTGGGATGCTGCCAGAAACGTCGCTTTTAGATAAAAAAATCATGAAAAATACTTTTGATCTGGTTTGGAAAACATGGACATGGGATAAAACCTGGGGATGGGATTTTCCAATGACAGCCATGTCGGCAGCACGTTTGCAAATGCCCGAAAAAGCAGTTGATGCCTTGTTTATGAATGTAACGACAAATACGTATTTAAAAAACGGACACAATTATCAGGCAGAAAGATTAACGCTTTACCTTCCCGGAAACGGAGGATTGTTAACCGCTGTGGCCATGATGTGCGCCGGTTGGGACGGAAGCACAGAACAAAATCCGGGTTTTCCAAAAGACGGAACCTGGAAAATACAAAGTGAAGGATTTAAAAAGATGTTTTAATTTTTTTAGAGTTACTAAGTTGCTAAGACTCTGAGTTGCTAAGTTTTTATTATGGTTTAATTTGGCATTTCGATTTCTATGATAAAAATATTTTTTTTCAGGAGCTAATCCCGCTATCCGTTGCAATCCTTTGTGGCGAAACCCGCCACAAAAGGATTTCCACTTCTATCTGGGCTAGGGCATTCGTTTTCATAACAATATTTTCGTCTAGTTTGTATGAAATGACAAATTTGATTTTAAAAACTTTGCGACAAATAAAAAAAATCCGTGAAAACCAGCTAAAACCCGTTCAATCAGTGGCCAATAACTAACTATAAAAAACACCAATCATGAAGCATAAAATTTTACTATTATTTCTTTTATCAAGCTTAGTTTCATTCGCTCAAAGGCAAATGGAAGATTTAGATCGTGGTGTAATTGCAATAAAAGACAAAGGTCATTTTTTTATTGGATGGCGGGTTTTAGGAACAGACTCAGATAATTTGGCTTTTAATTTATACCGAAAAAGTGGTACTAAGAAAGCCATCAAATTAAACGAAAAACCCATTTTGGGCGCAACCAATTTTGTAGACACCAAAGCCAGTAGTCAGCAGGAAAATACCTGGTTTGTAAAAACAGTTCTTAAAGGGAAAGAAACCGATGCAAAAGGAAGTTTTACCATTCCCGCCCAAAGTCCCGACAAAGACTATTTATCAATAAAATTAAAACCAGTTGAAGGATATATACCCAATGATCTTTCGGTTGGCGATTTAGACGGAGACGGAAGATACGATCTGATTGTACACATGACTGGAAAGGCGCATGATAACTCACATACGGGAATTACTGATCCGCCTATATTCCAGGCTTACACTTTAGATGGTAAATTTTTATGGCAAATAAACTTAGGAAAAAACATTCGCGAAGGGGCTCATTATACACAATTTATGGTGTACGATTTAGACGGTGACGGCATATCGGAATTTGTCTGTAAAACAGCCGATGGTACAACAGACAGTGAGAATAATGTTGTGGGTGATGCTTCAAAAGACTGGGTGGAGAGAGACCCGAATTCTCCTATTTTAGGAAAAATTCTAAAAGGTCCTGAATACCTTTCGGTTTTTGAGGGAAGAACAGGAAAACTAATTACTACTACAGATTATATTCCCGAGCGCGGTGATCTTGCCGGTTGGGGCGGACATGGCGGCAGCGGAGGAAATGATACTAAAGGAAACAGAATTGATCGTTTTACGGCTTGTATTGCTTATTTGGATGGTGTTCATCCAAGTGTGGTAATGTGCCGTGGTTATTACGGAAGAACCGTTTTGGCAGCCTGGGATTTTAAAGATAAGAAACTGACCTCGAGATGGGTTTTTGATAGTAAAGATGCCGAGAATCCATATTCGGGAATGGGAAATCATGGTCTAACGGTTGCGGATGTGGATAACGACGGAAAAGACGAAATCATCTACGGCTCAATGTGCGTGGATGATGACGGAAAAGGTTTGTATACCACAGGTTTTAGACATGGAGATGCTCTGCATGTTTCAGATCTTGATCTTGATGTTCCTGGCTTAGAAGTTTTTGGAATTCATGAAATAGAAAATGGAACTACAGGCCCGGGTGTAACATTGTTTTCTGCCGCTGACGGCAAAGTTTTGTTTACCAGTTCTATCAACGAAGATGTAGGTCGCGGAGTTGCTGATAATATCGATCCAACCCGAAAAGGCGTACAATGCTGGTGGTCAGGCTCTCCTTATTTGCATGATATGAAAGGAAACGAAATAGGAAAAGCGCCAGGTTCTATCAATTTTTTAATTTATTGGGACGCAGATACTTCAAGAGAACTTTTAAATTCTAATTACATTGATAAATACAATGCAGGGAGATTATTTACCGCAAGTGGAGCCGTATCAAATAATGGCACAAAATCAACACCGGCGCTTTCTGCAGATATTCTGGGAGACTGGCGCGAAGAACTAATCCTGAGATCTGAAGATAATACCCAATTAAGGATTTATTCCACTACAATTCCAACTGAAATAAGGCAATATACACTCATGCACGATCCGCAATACAGACTAAGTGTTGCATGGCAAAATGTGGGATACAATCAGCCGCCACATACTAGTTTTTATATGGGAGCGGGCATGAAAACTGCGCCAAAACCCAATATTGTACTGGTTAAATTTAAAGATAATTAAAACGTGATTTTTAATGTTATTCATTTTTTTAAACGATAATTTTAACATTTAAAGCACATCAGTATAAATATTTTGGAAATTAGATTTTGTGTTTTATTAAAATGCAAAATCTAATTTTTTTATTGTCTGTTGTAAGAAAAATTAAATATATTTGAACAAAATTGTTAAAGAAGCTTTCAGTAAATGGCTTTTTTGGGTGTATTAACACATCACTTTTTTTGTGTTATCCATTAAATAGTAATCCAAAATAAACCAAAATTAAACTGAGGCGATAAAATTATGACCTACATCAAGAAACTTTTCTTAACAACGATTATTACTTTCTGCTCTTACAATTTGACTTTAGCTAAAGCAAGAATACCAATTGGTAAAATTGACAAATTAGAGATTGTTTCAGATTTACCCAATACAGACGAATACCTCTCAAAAGAAGAATCAAATACACATTTAGATCTTGCCCGATTACATCAGCAATATAGTATCGCATGGATACCGGTTTGGATCACCCAGGAGCCGAAGTTGGTATTAGCAAAAGCGGATTCTGACAGATACTACGAACTCTCGAACAAAGAGCTTGAAAAAATAATCAGTACCAATAAATTAGACAAAGATCAATTACTGAAATTAGGATTTTATACGCAATATGGCGGAAAAATAATTCTGTTTTCACTGGTATGTTTAATTCTGTATGGGCTTTTTGGAAAAGACAAAAAGAAAGACGTGAAACCAATTAACCTTTAATAAATAATTAGATTATGAATCCACTTTTTTTAATTCCCGTTGTATTAGTAATTGCCGGTATCATTTTTATGGTAATCATGAATAAAAAACATGCAGCCGCAAAAACAGAAATTGACTTAGATCTTGAAAGAACCAAATACGATCTTCATAAAGAAGAAGTTTTAAAACAAGATTTTTCGCAATTAAAACAATGGATGAAAGGAAAATCAATAGATGCGTACACCTCTGGATCTGTTCCTCAGACCAAGGCCAATAAAGTTCAGGAAGTTGTAACTGACGGAATTAAAAATGTTGCCCTTTCTGCTGTAGGTGTAAAGCTTCAACGTGTCGAAACCGAATGTTTCTGGGTTTTGAGCGGTAATGATTTGCATTTTTTTAGCACTGATGCTGTTGGAGAATTAGACGAGCACGTTGTGTTTGATAATTTCCGTATCGAAGAGGCGCAACTCGAATATGGTGGTATTTTAAAATCACAATTAGGATTGTACTCCAAATCATCTGAGGAGTATTTACCAAAAACACATATTATTACATTTAATATAGATGGTAATCCTTTGGCACTTGAAATTCACGACAGATTACACTATGTACCGGATCCAACAGATATTTTAAACTTGAACAAACAATTACTAACAAGAGCAAAATATCAGGTAGTAGGAGAGAACTTTGTAAAAGTATTGCAAAATAAGTTTCCAAATCTACAAGTAGCATAAGGGCAAATGAGCGTATTTTCAAAAATTTTCAATGCATTTAAAAGCATTCGATTAAACGATAAAAATGTAGTAGTTGGTCAGCCGTTAGACTATTTATTAGTAAGTTCGATGTATGCAGAACAACAATCTGCCTATCTGAATTCGTATGAAACCGGACTCAGTAAAGCCACAATAAAAAAGCTTTTAGAAGAGTATTGGAGCGTTTTTGATAAAGAAACTGCAATCGAAATACTTTTGGATTTGCAAAATAGAAACGAGGATAAATACATAAATTTCGTTTATGATGCTTTCGAAAATAAAAGCAATTACGTTACGATCTTAAAATCAAATCTTCCTGCTGAAGAGGAAATTTTTAGAGGCTACTTAGATATTTATCGAAATCTAAATAATGTCGTACCTGAGCTTATAGAAGAAAATGTCATTGAAGATTTTGCCCAAATAAAAAGAATAAAAGATGCTGCCTGGAATTATGGAAGGGGAGCATTTTTATCACGTTGCTGTTATGAGGCGGGTTATCTTTCAGAATCAGAAATGAAAGAGTATCTAAGAAAATCATTTACAGATCTAAAAAAATATTGTAGCACATGGCAGGAATACACCATTAGTTACATTTTTGGAAGAGCACTTTGGGGAGGACCAAACAACAGCGGAATGATTCAGATTGCAGATGATTTACTTCATAACGAAAAAAGCCCTTTAAAAAATAAAAAGTATTTGTAAAAGCAAATGCATTTGTTTTTAGAAGAAATAAATACAAAAAAAGAGTCGCAAAGCCTAGTGTTTACAACATAGCTTTGCGTCTCTTTTTTTTGTCGTATATGTTAGTTTATTCTATTTCTTTGCTCATCATTTCCAAAGTTTCTTTCTTTAGATTTCATGCTTTGGTTACCAAATTTATAACTCAGCGAAATTCTGAAACCTCTTGTATCACTATAACTTTTTACGTTAGTTTTAATTCCGTTAGAACTATAGCTAATTAATGGTTTTTGGGCGTTTAGTAAATCTTCGCCAAGAATTGTAATGGACAGGTTTTTCTTTACAGTCAATAGTTTAACTGAGATATCTAAAATGTTCAAAGTTGAGATATTAAAAATTTGATAACGCCCCGCAAGCTGCAGGCCATAATTCAGCCCAATAAATAAGGTTTTGTTTTGGTTGATTGTAAAATCATTATTACTGTAAATGTATCCGTTATATCCATCAATAGACGCGATGAAATCTGTTTTTGATTTTACATTTTGATAGTTAAGATTAAATCCCGTAAAACTATTCCACCATGACCATTTATTGAAATTATATGAAGTGGAAAGTCCAATTTGATACGTATTAGCATAATTTATAGGCGTACTTCTGGTAACGTTTGTATCGGGATCGATGATAGATAATTCCTGTCCGAAATCTGAAACCTGAGAAAAATAAACAGAATTCACCCATTTTTGATTTCGGATAAAGGAAAATTCAAAATTATCAATCAGTGAAGGTTTCAAATACGGATTTCCTTGAGAATAATAATACGGACTTGTTCTAATTACAAAAGGATTTAGATAGTCAAAATCAGGTCGGCGTATTCTTCGGCTGTAATTTAATGAAAAAGAATTGTTTTCGTTAGGAACATAAGTTACATAAGCCGTTGGAAATAACTTCATGTAATTATTGGTATTGGTCTGATCCAGATTTTCAGAATAACCTTTGGTTTGTGTCGCTTCAGCTCGTAAACCAATTTGTGTTTCCCATTTGGCATTTATTTTTTTACTTGCCGAAAAATACAACGCCTGATTGTATTCTTTATAATTAAAAACATTCGACTGATTGGTATTGAAAACCGGGCTTCCTGTTTCGTTGTTATATACAACCAGATTATTATGGGTATTGTTATGAAAAGCTTTTGCTCCAAAAGTGATGTTAGCCCATTCATAAGGTAGCGTAACATCAATATTGGCCGAGTAATTTTTGATGGTATTCATGTTAGAATTGGTAGAAGAAAAGAAACTGCTGGGAATATTATTTTTATTAGCGTCTAATTCATTTCCTGAAAAGAAACGATAATCATTTTTGTTGTAATCAAAATAATCCAAATCGACAGCAATGTTTTTTCCTAAAGTGTCTAGTACGAAAGTATTATGAAAATTAACAGCATTCATTTTCGGATTATTTTCGGCATTAACATTCGAAGCAATATAAGAATCGATCATTCCTTTTTCGTTATTGTATCGGGTCGTAAACGGATTATTGGATGCCGTTTTACCTGTAAAACTTCCCAGGTATTTAACACCGGTACTCCATTTACTCGTTAGTTTATAATCAAAACCCAAACCTACACTCAAAACATCGGCAATAGATTTGTTTTTTACTTCCTGTTTCCAGGTTTCATCTTTATAAAAAATATTGCTCTGAGAAGTGGTTAATAATGTCTGTTTCCCTTTACTAACAGAAGCCTCAACAGAAAGATTATCATGATTATAAGTAAATAATCCGTTTAGGTTTCCTCCTGCATATGTTTTTTGCGTGTAAGAAGTTCCAATATTGGCATTCCAGGAATTTGCTTTTGAAGTTTTTAATTTAATATTAATGAGTCCGCTGTTACCCTCTGCGTCATACTTTGCAGGAGGAGTTGTAATGACTTCGATACTTTTGATATTATCTGAGGGAATTGATTTCAGAAATGCAGCCAGATCCTCCTGTGGCATTCTTTGCAAATGATCATCGATCATAACGAGAATTTCTCCTTTGCCCACAACCGAAATAATCTCATTCTGAACCCTTACAGTTGGCGTAGCTTTTAGAGCATCCAAAGCCGTTCCGCCGGTTGCCGTTACCGAATTCTCGACATTAAAAACAAGTCGGTCCACCTTTTGTTCAATGAGTTTTTTTCTTGTTTTTAAAGTTACGCCTTCAAGTTGTACTGATTGTTTAATTTCGATTATTCCAAGATCCATGTTTTGGTTCATTGTAATTTCTTTGTTGAGATATTCCGTGCCAAATTGTTCGAGTATCAAACGATAATTTCCTTTTTCGGCTTTTATAGAAAAACTTCCCAAACTATCCGTTGTTGCCTGTGCAATTATTTTTTTCTGATTGTCCAGTAAACTGCTGATTACAAATTCAACAGCTTGTTTGTTTTGACTGTTAACTTTTCCTTTAAGTTCGTATTGCTGAGCAAAGCAATAGGTTTGATATAAAAAGACAAGTAGTAAAAGGCTAATTTTTTTCATGGTTTTTGATTTAATTACAGTGCAAAACTGTGCTGAAAAAACGCCGAAAACTACTTTTATCGACAAACCCCCATGATTAATCTACAAACCCGTCTTTACACTTTTTTATGAATGTATATCTTTGAAAAAAATTACAAAAACATGTATAAAGGAACATTATCAAAAAGGGTAGAAGTACTCATTCATATTATATACTGGCTTTTGATGGGGTATTTTACATTTGTCAAAAATCTCGTTTTGGCAAAAAATTATATGCCGGATTTATTTCTCTCTACTTATATGATCGTATTTGTAATGACCTTTTACTTTCATTATTTTGTTGTGATGAAACTGGTTTTCAAATCCTTTCAATGGAAACGTTTTTTTGCCGGAGTATTAGTCTCTTATTTCTTTTTTACTTTTTTAAGATGGCTATTTGAGCAAGTAATAACCAAAATCCTATTTAATAAAATAAATTATGTAAATCCAACTTTCTTTGGCTATATGGAGGATAATCTTCATTACAGCAGCATGTCTATTATTTTGAGTTCGCTGCTTTGGTTTGTAATTTATTTTATTCGTTTGCTTGAATACAATCAGATTATTCTGGAAGAAAATAAGAATACCGAAATCAAATTCCTCAAAGCACAGATTAACCCGCATTTTATTTTCAATACATTAAATAACATCTATTCGATGGTTTATTTTCAGTCGGATAAATCTTTGACAGCAATTGAAAAGTTAAGTCAGATCATGCGTTTCACTACTTACGAATCTCAAAAAGAAAAGATTAAACTAACAGATGAAATCGATTATATAAAAGCCTATATCGAGCTTGAACAATTAAGACATCAGGAAAATACGTGTATTGATTTTAAAGTGGAAACAGAAAATATTTCCGAAGAAATCCCGCCTTATATTTTATCGCCATTAGTCGAAAATGCTTTAAAACATGGTGTAACCTCTAATGTAAAACCCATTGTAATTGATTTAAAATTAGAAGATAAAAAACTTAATTTTAAAGTCATAAATGACATTGCTGTACAAAAGAAAGATAAACTGGGAGGCATTGGACTGGACAATTTAAAAAAAAGATTAGAAATTCACTATCCACAAAAACATCAAATAAAATTAACCAATCACAATAACCAGTTTAGGGCTGAACTCGAAATAGATTTAAAATGAAAAAAATAAATTGTATCATATTAGATGATGAACCATTTGCTGTAAAACTAATGGCAGATTATGCTTCAAAAGTGCCAAGACTGAATGTTTTATATGCAGATTCAGATGTTTTTAAAGCAATAGAAATCTTAAATACCGAAGCAGTTGATTTGGTTTTTATTGACATTCAAATGCCGCAATTAACCGGTATTGAGTTAATGCAGATGTTCAATCAAAAACATAATTTCATCATTGCATCGGCTTATCCCGATTATGCTTTAGATGTTTTTCAGTTTCATGTGATTGACTATTTACTCAAACCAATTGTTTTTAACCGTTTTTATCAAAGCGTTGAGAAATTTATCCGCTGGCAGGAAACCTTCCAAAATCATCAAACCGAAGATTTTCTATTTGTAAAAGCCGACAGAAAACATCACAAAATTGCAACAGAAAATATTCTTTATATCGAAGGACTAAAAGACTATATCCGAATTCATACCAAAGGTGAAAAGATCATGGTTTTGGAGAACATGAAAGACATACTGGAGAAACTTCCTATCAACCAATTTGTACGCATTCATCGTTCTTATATTATTCCAAAAAATAAAATAAAAATTATCGAAGGGAATCAAATACAATTAATAAGCGGCGAACATCTACCTATTGGGGAAACTTATAGAAAGCTGGTTAGTGACTGGTTGAGTTAATTAATTATATTTATTAAAAAAAAACTTTGGAGGAATTTGAATTTATTTTTCAAGATGTATATTTATATGACTTTACATCTTAACATTTTGATAAATAATATATATGGAATTAATTAAAGAAAATTATCTGCCATTTTTAATTGAGTTAATAATTTTAGTAGTCATATATTTTATTGTAGTATATCTATTTAAACGTTTTAACTATAAAAAAAGCAAAGAAAAAATAGCTTCATTAGTGTTACTTCTCTTAGTTTTTTATTATGTTTTGTCTATTTTACTAGGGGTATTTTTCAAAATTGATATTTAATAAAAGTGTAGTTACTCTTTGTGAAGTTCTTATGTTTAGAAAGGTATATTGAACAACAAAAAAGTAAGATTAATAAAAAATATATGAAAAGAAAATTGCTTTTAAGTATTGCTCTAGGTCTAATAATTTGGTAGTGTTGCACATTAGGTGTTTTTATAATGTAACCACGTAACTAACTGAAAAAGAATATAAAATTTTAATTATTGAATAGAGAAAGAGACGACCAATAGGTCGTCTCTTTCGTTTTTTATCTTTTAATAAGGCTTAAAATGCTTTTGCCTTACCTTAGTGTTTCAAATTAGGTCATGAAAATAAAATGTAATTTTTGCAATGGTAAATGCATAAGAAATGGATTTCAATCTAACGGAAATCAGCGTTATAAATGTTGTGTTTGTCAAAAAAGACAGCAGATTGTCTATAGATATAATGCTTACAAAAGGAATATCAATCAGGAGATAGTGTTGTTCACAAAAGAAGGATTAGGAATAAGAAGCACAGCAAGAATATTAAAAATATCAGCCACAACATTATTGAAAAGAATTGTTTCAATTGCCAGAAGTATTACTAAACCAATTATCAGCAGAGGCAAAACTTATGAAGTTGATGAGCTGTGCACGTATATCAGACACAAGAAAAATTATATATGGTTGGTTTATGCTCTGGAAAAGAACTCTAAAAATGTGGTGAGTTTTAATGTTGGGAAACGAACTAATAAAACGCTGAATAGTGTTTTGGAAACTCTCAAATTATTTGACGCTAAGAAGATATTTACGGACAGACTTAAAAACTATAGGTATCTGATTGATGAGAAAGTGCATTCTATCAAACGTTTCGGAACAAATCATATTGAAAGGAAGAATCTGACACTCAGAACTCATCTGAAAAGACTCAACCGCAGGACAATCTGCTTCAGTAAAAGTTTGGTTATTTTTACTGCTGTTTTGAAGATTTATTTTTGGATTTGAGGAATAAAACAGTAAGTTTATCTTCTAAAATCATGTTCTTAAAAATTTTGTATTTAACAGGTGAAACCTTGTAAAAATAGTCGCAAATCCTTGTAAGTATAAGTACAATAGCAAGGAACTGCAAGACGAGAGTATTGGCGGGAATCAGCTGAATTTGTATGACTATGGAGCGAGAAATTATGACCCTGCACTTGGTCGTTGGATGAATGTTGATCCATTATCTGAAAAAATGAGAAGATGGTCGCCTTATAATTATGCATTTGATAATCCCGTTAAGTTTGTTGACCCAGATGGAATGAGTCCTTCGGATCCTTCAATAACTCCTAGTAATAATTATTCTATGACCTACAATGGGAAAAATAAGTATACATTAACGCAGGTAAGAACAACAAATGTAGAAACAACAAATGAAGATGGTTCAACAACAAGTATTATAACTAGGACAACTACAAATATCAATTATAAAATGTCGACTGATAAAGATGGAAATGCAGTAATGAAAATAACAGGCGGTTCTACTAGAATAAAAGCAACTGAGACCAATACCACTAGCACTTCATATGCAGGATCTATGGTAGGAGGTACAGGGGCTAATACTACAACAAATAATATTGCAGATTATTCAAAATCTATGACTTCAGCTACCGCTTCTTCTTCCGTTAAAAGTGATAAAAATTTATCTGCAGTTGCCACTGGTATTCAAGCTTATCATCAAGTAAATGGGCTAACCATAATATATTTATGGATCCAAAAAATACAGGTATTGATCCTTTGATTCCTGCCTCTGGTGGTATAGTTCAAGAAGGTTTGAAATTATTCACACCAGGTAATGGAGTTAATGGAGGTGGTGTGATAACAGCTATAATGGGATTTATACCAACTGCTGTAGATAAATATTATGCTGGTGATAGTGAAAGAAGTATAGGACGAAGTGCCACAATAGTGTCAAAAAAAGAATAACTAGAAACAAAAAATAATTAATTATGATGAATGTTCTCAAGGAAAAGCCAATTAAAATAATTTATAGGTCTTCACTGTTTTTATTTCTCTATATTATTTTTATGAATATTACGAAAAGAATAGATGTGGCATATTATATATCATCAAGTGTAATTATAAGCTTAATTTTTATATATTCAATTTATGTTAAATTGAATTTTGATTATGAAAAGGTAAATACAAAATTAAAACTATTGAGATTAAAGTTTGATATTGTAAATGGCTATTTGATTAATAAAGTTATAATTTATGTAATTACTTGTTTAACATTTATTTTATATAATACTAATCCTTTTCAGAAAGAGAGATTTGATTATATCTCAATTGTTTTTATTGTTATTATAACGATTTGTCTGTTAATGTTTGTAAAAATTACCCCAGCCAAACTTGACAGAAGTAATCAGTAATTTATCAATTGGATAGTAGTTGAGCAAACAAAAATTGGGTGATGCATCCTCCGCTCTCTGAAGAGTTCCTTATAAAAAAAACCGCTCCCCGCTCCCCGAAGAGTTCCTCATAAAAAGCTGTGCAATTGTCTCTGACTTTGCGCAATTTTTTTTGTTTTATCTAGAGCTTTTATTTATATAATCTCAATTCATAAAAACTTAGCGCCTTAGCGTACTCGTGGCAAAAAAACTAAATCGAATTTCGATCAATAAAATTAAAAGGCACTTTCACCTGTCCTTTTTCTTTATTCAGAATCATTCTGGCAACAGTTTCTCCCATTACATTAAAATCCGTAGACATTACCGTTATTCCTAGTAATTCTTTCAAAGGCGTATCGTTATACGAAATCACGCCAATATCCTTACCAAGAGTAAATTTTTCATCGCGAATTTGTTTCATTAAATTCACCAAATCCGATTCTTCAATGGTGATAAACAAATCTCCTTTTTTAAGAATCATATCGTCATAGACTTCGCTTAAAATTTCAAAATTGATTTCATGTTCTACACAAAATTTTCTAAACCCGTGTAATATTCTGCGCGGATACGGATAAACCGCTTTGTCCGGATATACCAGAATAAGTTTTTCGTATTTTGTTATTTTGGCAAGTCCTTCCTTTAAGGCATTGTAAATATCATTTTCAAAATCCTGATATATTTTGATGATTTCGCCTTCCATTCCAATTTTAATATTATCCATTAAAACCAGTTTTTCTTCGGGAATTCTCTGGATTGCTTTGGCAACTTCATCTGTAAAACTCAGGTGTTTTAATTCGTCTGTTTTAAAATGGGTTGTGATTACATAATAATCATAAGCACCTTCGAACTTGTCCAGTAAGTTCAAAAACAAAGTCTCGTCGCAATGGTAAATATGCAAATCAGTGTGCGCATTTGCTCCAATAGTATTGATGAAAGAATTGTACGTCTTCATTTTATATGCACTAAGTTTATTCAGTACAAAGAGAATATTTACTTTAGACTCCAGTTTTGTTCGGGTAATATAATATCCTTTTCCTCTGATGGAAGAAATGATTTTTCGCTCTTTTAAGATATTATAAGCCTTTTCGACAGTATCTCTGGACATATAAAACTCTTCGCTAAAACTATTTATAGAGGGTATTTTTTGATTTATTTTTAAATTTCCGTTGGCAATATTTTGCAGGATCGAGTCTACAATTTGTTTGTACTTAGGAATCCTGGACTCTTCATCTATTTTAATTAATTTAATCATTTTGTAAGTCTTGTAAATTATGCAGCAATGAGTTGCGATATAATTTTGAGTTATAATTTGTGTAAAAAGCTTTAGCCTAAAATGATAAAAATAATTCAGTCCGGTACTTTTCTCACAAAAGCTTTCAAATTAAATAAGGGTTGTTGTATGTTTTTGCTGATTTGTTTGTTTAAGGCAAATTGAGGATAATATAATTACGAAATCGATTGCTAAAATAGAAATTTTAAATTTATATTTCCAATAATATCGGGCAGTTGTTTGTAATAATCTTCAGTTTTAACATAAATAACAAAACTATAAAGGATAGTACAGGACAGTTTTCTTTTTTACATTCTATTATTTTACAAAACCAATTTAACTATCAAATTAACCAAAAACCAAATTATTAATGGAATCATTATTAGGAATCATTTTTCATTCTATCGGAGGATTTTCTTCAGGTAGTTTTTATATGCCATTTAAAAAGGTAAAAGAGTGGGCTTGGGAAAGCTACTGGATTGTGGGAGGATTTTTCTCCTGGCTAATAGTACCGCCCATTGCCGCCTACTTAACGATTCCAAATTTTGTCGATATCATTGCAACAGCATCACCAACCATAAAAGCGTTCACCTTTTTGATGGGACTCATTTGGGGAGTTGGAGGATTAACCTACGGCCTGGGAGTTCGCTATTTAGGAATGTCACTGGGAAACTCTATTATCCTTGGGTTTTGCTCGGCTTTTGGCGCCTTAGTTCCTTCTATTTACTATGATCTATATCCAACGGAAGGTAAAATTTCGTTTACCGATATGCTTTCAAATCCAGGAGGACGACTTGTTCTGGCTGGGGTTTTAGTTTGCCTTGTAGGTATTGCCATTTCAGGAAAAGCTGGAATCTTAAAAGAAAAAGATTTCGCAACAGGACACGAAGACAAAGACAAGGATTTTAGTTTGGTAAAAGGTTTAATTATCGCCGTTATCTCAGGAATTCTAAGCTCGTTTTTTAATTACGGAATCGAAGCTGGAAAACCAATGGCCGAAACCGCTGTAAATTATGGCTGTAATCCGTTATTTCAAAACAACGTGACCTATATCGTTTTGATGTGGGGAGGTTTAACTACCAATTTTATCTGGTGTATGTACCTTAATTTCAAAAATAAAACCTTCTCAGATTACACCAGTACCAAAACACCAATTGCCAGAAACGTCCTTTTTTCAGGTATTGCCGGAACGATGTGGTTTTTACAATTTTTCTTTTACGGAATGGGAGAAAGCAAATTAGGAAACGGGGCAAGTTCATGGATCCTGCACATGGCGACCATTATCCTGACAGCAAATTTCTGGGGCTTTTATCTCAAAGAATGGTCGGGAGTTTCTAAAAGAACACTTAGAACCTTTGGTTGGGGAATTGCACTGATCATGCTATCAATTGTATTGGTCGGAATTGGAAACTCATTATAAACATACAAACATAACATAACAACAATGTCGAATATAAATATAAATAATATGACTTTTAAGCATGTAAGCTATCTTTGGGATGACGCTAAGGCAGCAGCATTGGCAGGAGATGAAGTAGCGCTTTTCATTTTTCGATCTAATTTATTAGGAGCCGATTTAAGACTGACAAACTATGGTGGAGGAAACACTTCGGTAAAAATTACCGATAAAGATCCGCTAACCGGAGAAACCTCTGAAGTAATGTGGATTAAAGGTTCTGGTGGAGACATTGGTACATTGACAAAATCGGGTTGTGCGGCACTTTATTTAGACCGACTTCGTAATCTTGAAAATGTGTACAGAGGCATTGAGTTTGAAGATGAAATGGTCGAATTATTCAACCACTGTATTTTTGATCTGGCTTCAAAAGCACCTTCTATCGATACGCCTCTACATGGATTTTTACCTTTCAAACATATTGACCACCTTCATCCTGACGCGGCAATTGCAATTGCTGCAGCCAAAGACGGAGCTAAAATTACCCAGGAATTATTTGGTGGCGAAATTGGCTGGGTAGGATGGCAGCGTCCCGGTTTTGACTTGGGGCTTCAACTGAGAAGCTGTCTGGAAGAGGCAGACAAAAAAGGAAAAAAACTGCGTGGTATCATGCTGGGTTCTCACGGTTTGTTTACCTGGGGCGATACTGCTTACGAAAGTTATGTAAACACACTCGAAGTAATCGAGAAATGTGCTGAATATTTAGAAAGTAACTACGGAAAAAAAAGCGCTGTTTTTGGAGGTAAAAAAATAGAGAGCCTTCCTGAGGCTGATCGTAAAAGAAAAGCAGCAAAAGTAGCACCAATTTTAAGAGGTTTCTGTTCATCAGAGCGTCAAATGATTGGGCATTATACAGATGATGCAAGAGTTTTGGAATTCATTAATTCTAATGATTTAGCAAAATTAGCGCCACTTGGAACTTCTTGCCCGGATCACTTTTTACGTACCAAAATCAGCCCTTTGGTTTTAACCTTAGAACCAAATGAAGATTTATCAGATGTTGAGGCCATCAAAGCAAAACTTATACCTGCTTTTGAAAGTTACCGAGCGATGTACAAAGAGTATTACAATGCTTGCAAAAAGTCGAATTCGCCTGCAATGCGTGACCCAAATCCGGTGGTGATTTTATATCCGGGAGTAGGTATGTTTACCTTTGCCAAAGATAAAACAATGGCTCGTTTGGCATCAGAATATTATATCAATGCAGTAAATGTAATGAAAGGCGCCGAAGCAGTTTCAGAATATACTTCGCTGCCACATCAGGAAGCTTTTGATATTGAATATTGGTTGCTTGAAGAAGCAAAACTACAACGTATGCCAAAGCCTAAAGCATTGTCAGGAAGAGTAGCTGTAATTACAGGTTCTGCCGGCGGAATTGGCAAAGCAATTGCCAAAAAATTTGCTCAGGAAGGCGCTTGTGTTGTAATCAACGATATCAACGTAGAACGTTTAGAACAAGCTACTGCTGAGTTTATTAAGTTGTTTGGTAAAGATGCCGTTTCAAGTACACTGCTAAATGTAACCGATGAAAAAAGTACAGAAAAAGCATTAGACGAAGCATCATTAGCTTTTGGAGGTGCAGATATTATAGTGAACAATGCAGGAATTAGTATTTCTAAATCTATTGCAGAGCACACCCTTGAAGAGTGGGACAGATTGTATGACATTTTGGTAAAAGGACAATTTATTGTTTCAAAAGCCGGAATCGAAGTAATGCGCAAACAGGGATTTGGCGGAGACATTGTAAACATTGTTTCTAAAAATGCAGTTGTTGCGGGTCCAAATAATCCGGGATATGGTTCGGCCAAAGCAGCACAGGCGCATTTAACACGACTCATGGCAGCTGAATTAGGCGCCGATAAAATTCGCGTAAATACGGTAAATCCTGATGCGGTAATTTCAGATTCTAATATTTGGTCTGGCGGTTGGGCAGAAGGCCGTGCAAAAGCATACGGTATTACGGTTGCCGAATTACCGGCGTATTATGCAAAACGTACCTTACTAAATGAAATTATATTGCCCGATGATATTGCAAACGCTTGTTTTGCTTTCGTTGGCGGTTTACTGGACAAATCAACAGGAAACGCCCTGAATGTAGACGGCGGAGTATCAATGGGCTTTTACAGATAGATTGTTTCAAGTTTTTAAGTTTGTTTAAAGCAAAAGTGGTTTTTTGTGGTCTAACGTTCGATATCATTCGGACGTTAGATTTTTTTAGACATAACTGCCTGCAAAAATGCGCAAATAGCATAAAAGAGTAAAGTTAAACCAGAGTTCAATTTATATAATTTATATATTGTAATCTCTATTAAAAGATAAAATAATATGTTAATCGGATCAAACAATATCGCATCTCACAACGAAGATTTATTAAAAAAACATCAAAATAAATTTGCTTTTACAGTATCAGAAATTGGTGATACAGAATCTATTATTCAAAAACTAATCGATTTTCAAATCGCAATTCCATCCTGGGCGTTAGGAACAGGAGGAACAAGATTCGGACGTTTTGCAGGAGGTGGGGAACCACGTTCTATCGAAGAAAAAATCGAAGATGTTGGCTTGCTTCATGCTTTAAACAATTCCTCAGGGGCGATTTCATTACATATTCCCTGGGATATTCCGCAGGATTATAAAGCCATAAAAAGTCTTGCTGCACAGCACAATTTAAGATTTGATGCCATGAACTCCAATACCTTTCAGGATCAGGCAGGTCAGGACAACTCGTATAAATTCGGATCATTACAAAACGTAAACAAAGCAGTTCGTAAACAAGCCATTGCTCATAATATCGAAGTAATTCAGCACGGAATCGAATTAGGATCAGAATCATTAACGATTTGGCTTGCCGATGGATCTTCATTTCCGGGACAATTAAACTTTAGAAAAGCCTACCAAAATACACTGGAAAGTTTAGAAGAGATCTACGATGCATTACCTTCAAACTGGAAATTGTTTTTAGAATATAAATGCGCCGAACCTAATTTTTATTCCACTACAGTGGCCGATTGGGGACAATCGTATTCGTACGTGAAAAAATTAGGAAACAAAGCACAAACTCTGGTCGATTTAGGACATCATTTACCCAATGCCAATATCGAGCAAATCGTTTCATTATTATTGATGGAAGAAAAACTCGGAGGATTCCACTTTAACGATTCAAAATACGGAGACGACGATTTAACCGCCGGAGCTTTAAAACCGTACCAATTATTCTTGATTTTTAATGAATTAGTAGAAGGAATGGATGCGCGCGGAATGAATCACGCCAAAGATTTAGGCTGGATGATCGATGCATCACATAATATCAAAGATCCATTAGAAGATCTATTACAATCAGTAGAAGCTATTATGATTGCTTATGCCCAGGCACTTTTGGTAGACAGAAAAGCCTTAGAAACCGCTCAGCAAGAAAATGATGTTGTAAAAGCACAGGAAATTCTTCAGGATGCTTTCCGTACAGATGTTCGCGCACTGGTTGCTGAGGCTCGTTTGCGCTCAGGAGCGGCACTGAATCCGGTGGAATTGTACAGAAGTCTTTCTGTTAGAAAAAATCTAATTGGAGAAAGAGGATTAAAAACGATGGCGACAGGACTATAAATTATGAATGATGAGTTTTGAGTTATAGTAATACTCTATTGCTGTTTTTTATAAAACAAAAAATTAACTCCTAACTCATAATTCAAAACTCATAACTTATAATTAAATGAATGTAGTTGCAATTTTTGACATTGGTAAAACAAACAAGAAAGTATTTTTATTTGATGAAAATTATAAAATTGTCTGGGAAAAATCAGTAAATCTTGACGAAACCCTTGACGAAGATGGTTTTCCCTGCGAAGATATCGAAGTCCTTAAAAACTGGATATTCGATCGATTGACAGAAATTAGAAACCTATCGGATTATGTTTTAAAAGCCATTAATTTTAGTACGTATGGCGCCAGTTTTGTTTACATTGATCAAAAAGGAAAAGTTTTAACTCCTCTCTATAATTACTTAAAACAGTATCCCGAGGAGCTAAAAAATGACTTTTATAATAAATATAAAGGAAAAGAAGCTTTTGCAGTAAAAACAGCTTCTCCCGTATTAGGAAGCCTGAATTCAGGAATGCAGATTTACAGGCTCAAAGAAGAAAAACCGGAATTATTTAATCAGGTAAAATACTGTTTGCATTTACCGCAGTATTTGAGTTTTCTTTTAACCAGTGAAGCTTACGCTGATATTACAAGTATTGGATGCCATACCAATCTTTGGAATTTTAAAAAGATGAAATATCATAAATGGCTTAAAAATGAAGGTATTTTAGATAAAATCCCACCGCTTCATTATGGAAAAGATATCATAAAAAAACAAGACGGACTCGCCATTGGTGTTGGACTTCACGACAGTTCATCAGCCATTATTCCCTATACCATAAACTTTACAGAACCTTTTGTTTTATTATCGACCGGAACCTGGAGTATTTCGCTAAATCCTTTCAATAATAAACAACTGACTTTTGAAGAATTGCAAAACGATTGTTTGTGTTATATGCAGTACACAGAAAAGCCTGTAAAAGCCGCCCGTCTGTTTTCAGGGAATGAACATGAAGTGCAGACAAAAAGACTGGCAGAACATTTTAAAGTACCTGTAGATACTTATAAAGAGGTTTATTTTGATAAAAAGATAGTGTCGAATTTGCGAGCGCTAAACTTTCAGATTATTTATCCAAAGAAGTATGATTTTGATATTCTAAAGGAATGTCCGTTTCAAAAGAGAGATCTTGATAATTTTAAAAGCTACGAAATCGCCTATCATCAATTGATGCTGGATTTGGTAGAGCAACAGTTTTTTTCGACTAATTTGGTCATTAACAATAGTCCGGTAAAGAAGATTTTTGTAGATGGAGGTTTTAGCAAAAATTCCATTTTCATGAATTTATTGGCCGAAGCTTATCCCGATATCGAAGTTTTTGCAGCTTCGATGGCGCAGGCGAGTGCCTTGGGCGCTGCATTGGCGATTCATCAAAACTGGAATCCAAAACCCATCCAGAATGATTTGATTGATTTGAAGTTTTACAAGCATTGATGTTTAATTAAAAATTTAGAATTAAAAATTAAAAATCGGCTTGATCTGCGAGAGAAAAATAGCCACAGATTGAAAGATTAGAATGATTTTTTTAATACAATGTTGTCATCCTTCGTTCCTCGGGATTGTAAAAAATGAGAGAAGCAAAAATCTGCCTAATCTGCAAGATCTGCGAGACAAAAAAACAGCAAGAGATTAAAGGATTTTTGTTTCACGCAGATTTACACAGATTTAATTTTAGATTATAATCTGTGTAGATCTGTTTAAATCTTTTAAAATCTGCGTGAAATAATATTATAAAAATAGATTACACATAAAACATAAATTTTGTGCGTAAAAAAGAAATACAATTTTTTACATTAGCACTTTGAGATTTATTTGGAGTGAAAAGTCCCTTCATATTGATAAACAAACTCAAAGCGTTTAAAAAGACAGCATATGAAAATCGGATTATTTATACCGTGTTATGTCGATCAGTTTTACCCAAAAGTAGGGATTGCAACTTATGAACTTTTGCAGAAATTGGGTTGCGAGGTTCATTTTCCAATGGGGCAAACCTGCTGCGGACAACCTATGGCCAATAGCGGATACCAATATTTAACCAAAGGCTGTGATGCTAATTTTATAGCCAATTTTGCCGGATTCGATTATATTGTTTGTCCTTCGGGAAGTTGTGTTTTGCATGTGAAAGAACATTTGCATGACCAGAAACAAGAAAAAGTAGCGGCAGAAATGCGAAAGAAAGTTTTTGAACTCACAGAATTTATTACCGATATTCTAAAAGTAGATTCCATCTATGGATATTTCCCGTACAGAGTAGGAATGCATGTAAGTTGTCACGGCCAACGCGGATTAAAGCTTTCGCAGATGACAGAACTTAATGCGCCATTTTTCTCTAAACCTGAAAAATTACTGCACAATATAAAGGGATTAGATTTGGTTTCTTTATCCAGAAAAGATGAATGTTGTGGTTTTGGAGGAACATTTTGTGTAACCGAAGAAGCTGTTTCTGTAAAGATGGGACAAGACCGAATAAAAGATCATGAAAACCATCGCGTAGATTATATTACCGGTGGAGATATGTCGTGTTTGATGCATTTAGAAGGAATTCTAAAAAGACAAAAAAGCCCGATCAAAACCATTCATATTGCCGAAATATTAAATTCGTTGGAAAACTAGGTGATTTTAAAATTAAACTTAATTTTCTTTTCACCATTAAGAGATTAAGTAAGTTAAGGCAAAGCTTTATGAACTTAATATCTTAATGGTAAAAAAACAAAAGAAAGAGATGTCATCAGAAAAAGTTATACCGCACAGTCAGGCCGCAACACGTTTTAACAAAGATGTAGAACGCGTCAACTGGCACGATGAAACACTTTGGTTTGTTCGTGAAAAAAGGGATAAATCGGCGCATCAAATCCCCGATTGGGAATTGCTTCGCGAAACCGCTTCACAAATCAAAAATAATGTGTTGTCAAACATTCACGATTATTTGATCGAATTTGAAGTCAATGCCCAGAAAAATGGTATAAAAGTGCATTGGGCAGCCGATGCCAAAGAGCATAACCAAATTGTGCATTCGATCATGGCAAAACATGAGGTAAAGCAAATGGTGAAGTCAAAATCGATGCTTACAGAAGAATGCCATTTGAATGATTATCTGGCCGAGAAAGGTATCGAGGTAATCGATTCAGATTTGGGAGAATATATTGTGCAGCTTCGTAAAGAACCGCCAAGTCATATTGTTTTGCCCGCCATTCACCTTAAAAAAGAAGATGTAAGTGAAACTTTTCATGAACATTTGGGCACGGAAAAAGGAAACATCGATCCTCAATATCTAACAGAATCGGCTCGTTTGAGTTTAAGAAATACATTCCTGACCCGAAAAGTCGCCTTAACGGGAGTCAACTTTGCTATTGCAGAAACGGGCGAATTTGTGGTGTGTACCAATGAAGGAAATGCCGATATGGGCGCACATCTGGCCGATGTTCATATTGCCTGCATGGGGTTTGAAAAACTCATTCCGCAACGCAAACATTTAGGCGTTTTCCTGAGATTATTAGCCAGAAGTGCAACAGGGCAACCCATCACGACGTTTTCAAGTCATTTTAAGAAACCAAGAGACGGCAAAGAAATTCATATTGTGATAGTCGATAACGGCCGAAGCACACAACTGGGAAGAGAAGATTTTAGAAATTCCCTAAAATGCATTCGTTGTGGCGCGTGTATGAATACATGTCCGGTTTACAGACGAAGTGGCGGACACAGTTATCATAACGCCGTTGCGGGGCCAATAGGCTCAATTCTGGCACCTAATCTGGACATGAGTAAAAATGCCGATTTACCATTCGCCAGCACACTTTGTGGTTCTTGTACCAATGTTTGTCCGGTAAAAATAGATATACACGACCAATTGTACAAATGGCGTCAGGTTTTGGTAAAAGAAGGACATACGCCAACAGCCAAAACTCTTGCAATGAAAACCATGGCAAGTGTTCTGGCAAATCCTACTATTTTTAATATTGCCGGAAAATCAGGTCGTTTTGTAATGAAAAACATTCCCGGTCTGGTCAATAATAAAATGAACAAATGGTACGATCAGCGTGAAATGCCAGAGGTCCCGCAAGAATCTTTTAGAGAATGGTATAAGAAAAATTCAAGAGAAGCAAAAGCAAAAGACAATGAGTAGTAAAGCAGATATTTTAAATAAAATAAAGCAAAACCAACCTGCTGTAATTACAGACTTGCCTGATCTTAATCTTCTAAGCTCAGAGAATGCAGATGTGCTAGCAACCTACAAAACAGTACTCAAAAATATAGGAGGAGATCCTGTAGAAGTTGCCGATTATGCTGAAATCATAGAATATATAAAATCAAATTATAATCTCGAAAAACGCCTGACCACGACAATTCCGGAACTTTCGGAAATTGCAGCTTTAGACTGGAGAAACGATGATCCCCATTCGCTTGCCGATGTCGAATTGAATGTGATTAAAGCTCATTTTGGCGTAGCTGAAAATAGTGCACTTTGGGTTACAGACGACTTGTTAGGACAACGTGTGTCACCTTTTATCGCACAATATCTGGCCATTATCGTTCATAAAAAAGATATTTTGGCCACTATGCATCAGGCGTATGAAAGAATTGGAAATCAGCAATACGGTTTCGGGACTTTTATCGCCGGACCATCCAAAACAGCTGATATCGAACAATCATTAGTATTAGGTGCCCACGGCGCAAGAGGATTGATTGTTTTTTTATTGGATTAAAGTATTTAAGAGAAGAAATTTTTTACAGTTTATAAAATACAAATTATAAGAGGATTCAATATCCTCTTTTTTTTGTTTACAGATAACTATAACATTTGTGTACATCAAATAAAAGTTTAATTTTACCTTATTATATATTGCCTTCCCACTTGTCAGTGAAAAATAATCCTTCCTAATTATTTTGACAGGTTGTAGGTCTAAGAAGGTATTTTTTTTTTGAAAACTCATTTTCATTTACATAAACTCATAATTCATGTATTCACTTGTAAAATATATTTTGCTGCTTTTTTTAGCATCATTAAGTTTAGTTTCCTGTACTCAAAAACAAGGAGATAAAATAAAGGTTGGATTCTCTCAGGCCATGACCACAGATGATTGGCGCAAACAAATGACCAGTTCAATGAAAATTGAAGCCTCATTGCGCCCTGAGGTTGATTTAAAAATTAGCGATGCCAATAATAATGTCGCCAGACAAATCGACGATATCGAAAGGTTCATCGCCAATAGAGTAGATGTAATTATAGTATCGCCTATTGAATCAAAACCTCTAACAGCCGTTGTCGAAAAATCGATAAAAGCCGGAATTCCCGTTCTTGTGGTAGACCGCAAAATCGATGGCGAAAACTACACCGCTTATCTGGGGGCAGATAATATCGAAATAGGCAGAATTGCAGCCAGATATATTATCTCGCACAGTAAAGCTTCGGGTAAAATTATCGAAATTACAGGCGCAAACGGATCGTCGCCTGCCTATGAACGTAGTCTGGGTTTTACTCAGATTATTCAGGGAAACAAACGCTTTAGAGTTGTCAGTACCATTCAGGGCAATTGGGAAAAAGAGTCCGTAACCGCACCATTAAAAACAATTCTTTTACAAAATCCTGATGTCGAATACATTTTCGCCCATAACGATCGTATGGCATTAAGCGCCTGGGAAACAGCTAAAACAGTAGGTCTTGAAAATAAAATAAAATTTTTGGGAGTCGACGGATTAAACTCTGTCAATGGCGGAATTGAACTGGTAAAAAGCGGCGTTTTAGACGGAACCATTTTATATCCTACGGGAGGAAACGAAGCGCTAAAACTGGCTTTGAAAATGTACAATAAAGAACCTATTTCTAAAAATAATATCCTCAATACCATTGTAATTGACCATAATAACGCTGAGATTATCGAGAACCAAATGGATAAAGTCGATCAGCAGCAAACCGTTATCGAGTCACAGCAAGGAGCTATAAAAGTACAGGAAAGAGAATATGCATCGCAAAACAATTTGGTGAGGCTGCTGAGTTTTTTCTTAGTGATTATTCTGAGTTTGACCATTTACAGTATTTATTCGACGATTTCTATTTCCAGAAAGAAAAAACAACTCGAACGTATTAATCAGACCGTGATCGATCAAAACAATGAAATTCAGCAAATGGCTAAGGTTGCCGAGAAAAGCAACGAGGCAAAACTGAATTTCTTTACCGGACTTTCCCATGAATTTAAAACGCCCATAACCCTTATTATGAGCTATGTGGAGTCTTTGATCGAAAATGAAAAAATAAAAGGAACAGCCCTTATTGACGAGGTAAAACTCATTCATAAAAACTCAAACAGATTACTCCGCTTGATAAATCAGTTGCTGGATTTTAGAAAAATAGAAGAGCAAAAATTTACTTTAAGAGCCTCAAATACTAAGTTTTATGATTTTACCAATGAAATAATGACCAATTTTAAAGGTGAAGCAGTTCGTAGAAACATCGATTTTCAGCTGATTTGTAAAAACAAGAATCTGGAATTGTTCATCGATAGGGGACTCATGGATAAGGTATATTTTAATTTGCTTTCCAATGCTTTTAAATTCACACCCGATAACGGAAAAATTACCATTTCGATTATCGAAAACCAGGACAATACCGTTAAGATTAGTTGCAAGGATTCCGGAATAGGAATTCCTGAAAATGAACTCTCTAACGTGTTTAGTCCTTTTTTTAAGGCCTCAAATAATAATAAAAACAGTTCAGGAATCGGACTTCATTTATCCAAAGAATTTGTGCTTTTGCATCACGGAACTATCGAACTAAAATCCAAGCAGGGAAGTGATTTTGTCATTACATTACTCAAAGGTAACAGCCATCTGCAGCCATCAGAAATTGTAAATAAGTCTGAAAATTTGAACATAACGCCAAATTTAATAACAGATAATTTAGATATAGAATCAGATGTAAACCAGGTGAACGTTATTTCTGATGCAGAGAAACATGCTATTTTAATTATAGAAGACAATAACGATTTGGTTACTTTTCTAAAAGCTAAGTTATCCAATGAATATACCGTTTATACTTCTGATGGAAGCGACGCTGTTGAAAAAGCAATGGAAATAGTGCCCGATATCATCATCTGCGATATCAATCTGGTTGATAAAGACGGTTATGAGATCAGTAAAGAACTGAAAAAGGATTTACGCTCTTCGCATATTCCAATTATTATCCTAACGGCGCAAAGCAATAAAGAAGCTGTTTTAAAAGGCTTGCAAAGCGGCGTAGATCAATATCTTACCAAACCCTTTAGCCTTTCGATTCTAAAACAATCTATCTCAGGGCTTCTTTTCAACAGAGAAAAACTCCGTTATTATTATACCAATAACATTTACCGCATCGAACCCGAATCAAAATTTGGCAATCAGGAACAAACCTTCATTACCAAAATGAATGATATCATTAAGATCAATGTGGAAAACCCTAAGTTCTCTGTCGAAGATTTGGCAGACAAACTAAGTGTTTCAAGAGTTCAGTTGTATCGAAAAGTAAAGGCTATTATCGGTATTAATATTAGTGATCATATCAATAATGTCAAATTAGAGAAAGCCGCAGAGCTTTTAAAATCAAATGAGATGAATATTTCTGAAATTGCATACTCTCTTGGATTCTCTTCTCCTAACTATTTTTCGACCGCTTTTAAGAATAAATTTGGAATTTCGCCAAAAGAATACAAATCCTCTAATTCTAATTAGTATAAAAACGTATCATTTGATGTATCATTTTTATATTAAATGTAACAAAATCGAAACTACATGGTTTTCGTAAATAAATTTTAATAAGCGTAAAGGCTTGTCAATAAAGGTTTTGATCTCAAAGTGTCAAACTATCAATAATTATAGAATTAAATTGTAACATCATTAAAAATAAGTTGTTTTTTTTGCGGATATCTTAGCAACAAGTTTTTAATACATCTACAATGAATAAGATATTGATTTGGTCTGTTACTGCTGCACTGGCAGGTTTTCTATTCGGTTTTGATACCGTAGTTATTTCTGGAGCTGATAAACAATTACAGCTTCTATGGCATTCATCTGATGCTTTTCACGGTTCTGTTGTTATGGCAATGGCGCTCTGGGGAACTGTTATTGGAGCCATTTTTGGAGGAATTCCAACCAATAAGATAGGACGTAAAAAAACACTCTTCTGGATCGGGATCCTGTATTTTATTTCAGCCATTGGTGCTGCTTTTGCAAACGATCCATTTGTTTTTGCAGCCTTCAGATTTATTGGTGGTTTAGGCGTTGGCGCCTCGACTATTGCAGCTCCGGCTTATGTGTCTGAAATTGCTCCGGCAGATAAACGCGGCCGACTAGTAGCCTTGTATCAGTTTAATATTGTACTGGGAATTCTAATTGCTTTTATATCGAATTACTTTTTAAAAGATATTGGCCAGAATGCCTGGCGTTGGATGGTAGGGGTTCAGGCTTTTCCCTCTCTTATCTATATTCTTTTCATACTTACAATCCCGGAGAGTCCAAGATGGTTATTGTCTAAAAACCGTGATGAAGAGGCCCGTAAAGTTTTGTTTCAAATTGATCCCACTGCTGATCTTAAAGACATCATGGATGATTCAAGAGAAAACGGAGTGACCAAACACGAGAATATTTTCATGAAAAAATACCGTTTCCCGTTGATTCTGGCTTTTTTAATTGCATTTTTTAATCAGTTCTCAGGAATCAACGCCTTTTTATATTATGCGCCAAGAATTTTTGAAGAAGCAGGTTTGGGACAAAATACAGCCTTACTGAGCAGTATCGGAATCGGAATAACCAATCTTATATTTACCCTGATCGGAGTGGCATTAATTGACAAATTAGGAAGAAAGTTGTTAATGTACATTGGTTCAGTTGGATATATTATTTCTTTGGGATTGGTTTCTGCTTCTTTTTATTACAATTGGGGAGGATTATCAGTACCTACTTTTCTTTTCTTATTTATTGCATCGCACGCCATTGGCCAGGGAGCTGTAATCTGGGTGTTTATCTCAGAGATTTTTCCCAATCATATTCGTGCCTCGGGACAAGCTTTTGGGAGTTCAGTGCACTGGGTTTTAGCAGCCATTATTCCATCTCTAATACCAATGTTGTTCTCAGAAATTGGACCAGAAGTAGTATTCTTAATTTTTGCATTAATGATGGTGCTGCAATTACTCTTTGTAACATTTATAATGCCGGAAACTAAAGGAATCTCTTTAGAAGTTTTAAGTGAAAATCTAACCAAAAAAAAAATCAAAAAACATGACATCAAAGAAACATCTGCCCCTGGCATTATATAGTGCCGTATTATTATCGATAGGAGCTTGCAGGCCATATGTGGCTGTTGCACAAACAACTGCCGTGTCAGCATCAATAGCTACAGAAGAAAAAATGTACCGTCCTAATTTTCACTTTACACCAAAAAATGGATGGATGAATGATCCTAACGGAATGTTCTATGCTGATGGAGTTTATCATTTATATTATCAGCATTATCCTGAAAAAAGTGTTTGGGGGCCAATGCACTGGGGGCACGCCGTAAGTAAAGATCTAATTAAATGGGAAGAGCAGCCAATTGCGCTTTATCCCGACAAAGACAAATATATTTTTTCGGGAAGTGCTGTTGTAGATACACATAATACTTCAGGTTTAGGAACTGGTAAAAAGGCTCCAATTGTTGCGATTTATACGCTGCATGATATGACAAAAGAAAAAGAAGGCAAGATCGATGTGGAGCAGCAGGATATTGCCTATTCGAACGACAATGGTTTTACTTGGCAGAAATTTGAACAAGGAAATCCTGTCATTAAAAACCCTGGAATTCGTGATTTTCGTGATCCAAAGGTAAACTGGGATCAAACCCATAAACAATGGATCATGTCCTTGGCGGCGCAAGACCGAACTCAGTTTTACAGCTCTAAGGACCTTAAAAACTGGAAATATTTATCTGAGTTTGGGAAAAATATTGGCGCTCACGGAGGTGTTTGGGAATGTCCGGATTTCTTCGAGATAAAAGTAAAAGGAACTAGTGAAACCAAATGGGTTTTGATTCAGAATTTGAATCCCGGCGGAGCCAATGGAGGATCCGGAACACAATATTTTATTGGCGATTTCGACGGAACAACCTTTACTCTTGAATCTAATTTTGCTAAAAAAATAGAGACAGAAAAAGCAGTCTGGCTGGATTACGGAAAAGACAATTATGCTGGCGTAACCTGGAATAATGTTCCTGCTGCAGACGGTCGACGATTATTTATTGGCTGGATGTCAAATTGGGACTATGCACAACAAGTTCCAACACAATCCTGGAGAAGTGCCACGACAATTGCCCGTGAGCTGCAGATCATCAAAAAAGGAAACGATTACATTTTGATTAATAATCCTGTAAAAGAAATCAATAAATATATTGGTAAAACAATCAAAGCAAAAAGTCTGAAAGGAAAAGGGAAATTAGCGGTGGTTGAAGCAGGAAAAATTGATTTAACAAAAGCAATGCTTCAGTTTAATATCAAGAATCTGAAACAGGATACCTACACTTTTACACTTTCAAATCCAAATGGAGAAGCGGTGAGTTTCGGGATCAATAATACAGAGCATTATTTGTTTTTGGATCGATCGAAATCAGGAAAAATTGATTTCTCGGAAAAGTTTGCCTCAACAATTACCAAAGCAGTTTTAGACGCAAGTCAAAAAGAAGGTGTTTTTAAAATTATTCTGGACAAAACATCTATTGAAATATTTTACAATAATGGCGAGAAAGTAATTACCGAAATCTTTTTCCCCAACCAGCCCTATACAACTCTTTCTGTTTCTTCAAACAGTGGGGTTGAGCTAAGCAACTTAGAAATTAACCAATTAAATATAAACTAACCTTAAAACCAAAAACCACTAACTATGAAAACCAAACTCATTTATTTTCTATTTTTCTTTTTTCCCATGCTGGTGATAACCGCGCAGGAAACAGGAATAAAAGGAACGGTAATTTCCTCAGACGACGCAATGCCACTTCCCGGAGCAACCGTTGTTATTTCCGGAACCAATTTAAGTACAGTAACAGATTTTGACGGGAATTTCTCTTTTCAAAATGTAGCTGACAATGCCAAGATTGTTGTTTCTTTTATCGGATACAGCCCGCAATCGATTGAAGTAAAAGGACAAAAAGCATTCAACATCACTTTAAAAGTAGATAACAATCAACTCAATGAAGTGGTTGTAACAGGATATTCAAAACAAAAGAAAACTGATATTACCGGTGCCGTTGCCGTTGTAAACATGAAGGAAGTCATGAAGCAACCCGAACCTAACCCAATAAAAGCGCTGCAAGGAAGAGTGGCCGGAGTTAAAGTATCCTCTGATGGTTCGCCAAGTGGAGGAAATACAAAAGTGATCATTCGAGGTGTAGGAACTTTAAACAATACAGATCCTCTGTATGTAATTGACGGGATGCCAACAAAATCCGGAATGCATGAACTGAATTCCAATGATATTGAAACAATTCAGGTTCTAAAAGATGCTTCTTCGGCAAGTATTTACGGTTCGCGAGCTTCAAATGGAGTTATTATCATCACGACCAAAAAAGGGAAAGAAGGAAAAATGAGAATTAATTTTAGCACTTATACTTCTTTGTCTGATTATTCAAGAAAGCTTGATGTACTCAATGCCAATCAGTTTGGGCAAGCTTTATGGCAGGCCAATATCAATGACGGATTAAACCCGAACAACAATAATTTACGTTATCAGTTTGACTGGTCAGTAAACAATAACAAGCCTCAATTGAACAAGGTTTTGGTTCCGGAATATTTAGATGCTGCTCAAACCCTGAAAGCTTCGAATACCGATTGGTACGATGCCATTTCACAAACCGGAATTGCAAATTCGTACGATTTATCAGTTTCTAATGCATCAGATAAAGGAAATTATGTTTTCTCTTTGGGATATTATGGCAATGAAGGTGTTGTAAAAACGACCGATTTTCAAAGAATTTCTGCCCGTATGAATGGTTCATACAAATATTTTGATGGCAAACTGGTTATTGGCGAAAACTTCTCGATGACCCGCACCAATGAGGTTACTGATCCGGGAGTTCTGGATCCTGCGCTTCGTGCTTTGCCTATAATTCCGGTACATACCGTTGACGGAAAAGGCTGGGGAGGACCAGTGGGAGGAATGAACGACAGACAAAATCCGGTGCGACTTTTAGAATATAACAAAGACAATAAATACAATTACCTGCGTCTTTTCGGAAATATGTATGCTGATTTGGAAATCATAAAAAACCTGCACATCAAGAGTAGTTTTGGTATCGATTACGGATCCTATAAAAAGCGTACGCTGCAAAGAAGTTACCAGTCGGGTTATTTGCAAAACGATCAGACATCGGTAACTATCGATCAGTCATTGAGCGACAAATGGACGTGGTCCAACACAGCAATTTATAGTTTGAATTTTGGAAAAAGTAATTTGAATCTGCTGGCAGGAACAGAGATGAACAAAGATGTTTATGATACGACAATTTTGCGTAAAAACGATTTCCTGATCCAAACGCCTGATTATATGTATCCTGACGCAGGAACCGGAGAATCCTTTACAAACGGAAGCTCAACAACGTATTCATTGTTATCTTTCTTCGGAAAAGTAGATTATGAGTTTGATAATCGTTACCTACTTTCGGGTACTATTCGTCGTGACGGATCGTCTCGTTTTGGTAAAAACAATCAATTTGGAACCTTTCCGGCAGTTTCGGCAGGATGGAGAATCAGCAATGAAGATTTCATCAAAAATAATGCACCTGTTTTCTCTGATTTAAAATTAAGGGCAGGCTGGGGACAAACCGGAAATCAGGAAATTGATAATTTCGCTATTTATTCCCTTTATAAAGCAGATTATGCAGGGGGAAGTCCAACCTGGGCCACATCTTTTGGTACTGCTTATGATATTACAGGAAACGGAAAAGGCTTGTTGCCCTCAGGCTTTAGAGCTACCCAAACTGCTAACAACGACTTAAAATGGGAAACCACGACCCAAACTAACATTGGTTTAGATTTCGGATTATTCAAACAAAAACTAAGTGGTTCTGTTGATTATTACATCAAGAAAACAGAAGATATTTTGGTTTCACCACCTTATTTAGCAGTTAAAGGAGAAGGAGGAGATCGTTGGGTAAACGGTGCTTCAATGGAAAATAAGGGATGGGAATTTACTTTAGGATACCACGATGAAACATCATTTGGATTAAAATATGATATCTCGGCAAATGTTTCGGCCAATAAAAACAAGATTACAAAATTACCAGATGAAGTAATAAATAATTATGGAGGAGATGGACTAAATGATAATATTTTAGGTCGCCCTATAAACTCTATGTACGGCTATGTTACTGACGGATTATTTAAAAGCCAGGACGAAGTAGTCAACTCGGCCAATCAAGAAGGGAAAGGCCTTGGAAGAATTCGTTACAAAGATTTAAACGCAGATGGAGTAATTACAGATAAAGACCGTACCTGGATAGGAAATCCAAACCCGGGTTTGATTTATGGATTTAATTTAGGATTAGGGTATAAAAACTGGGATTTCACCACTTTCTGGGAAGGAGCAAGTGATGTTGACGTGATTAATAATACCAAATACCAAACTGATTTCTGGAGCGTAGATGATGTAGGTTCGAACAAAGGAACACGTTTATTGAATGCATGGTCATTGGATAATCCAAATTCAACTATTCCGGCTTTAACAACAGTTGATAAAAATGGCGAATCAAGATTTTCAACTTATTATGTAGAAAACGGAAATTACCTTAAACTGCGCGTTTTACAAGTAGGATACAGCCTGCCAAAAGATTTATTGAAAAAAATGAATTTAGATAGCTTTAGATTGTACATCAGCGGTCAAAATTTATTGATCATTGACGCCAAAAGTTTTACTGGTGTAGATCCTGAAAATGCAGGATTTGGATATCCGCAGCCCACTACTTTTACCGCTGGTCTTAATTTTACTTTATAATAAAATCTTAAATCAAAAAAAATGAAAAAATTACTATATATAACAGGGTTTTTAGTGCTTGGAATGTTGGGTTCCTGCTCAGATTTTCTGGAAAATGATCCTCGTGGTGTACTTTCAGAAGAAGATATTGTGACACCGGAATCGGTAGAAGGATTTATGAATGCAGCTTATGCACAATTGGGGAATGACCATTATGATTCGCCATATAGTTTATGGCCTTTTGGAAACGTTCGCTCTGATGATGCTTACAAAGGCGGAAGCGGAACAAACGACATTCAGGATTTTCACTTCTTTGAAGTATCCAATAATATCAGACCTGATTTTGCCGAATTAGACAATTTCTGGTACATCAGTTATGTTGGGGTTTCCAGAGCCAATAAAGCCTTGAAGGCATTAGAGCAAATTTCAGAAGCAGATTATCCGCTCAAGAAAACACGTATGGCCGAAATGCGTTTCTTAAGAGGACATTTTTATTTTATGTTGAAAATTATGTTCAGAAGTGTTCCTTATATCACAGAAGATATTCCGGTTGAAAATTATAAAACCATCTCAAACAAAGTACTTTCAAACGAAGAACTTTGGAACAAAATTGCCGAAGATTTCCAGGCTGCAGCAAATGCCCTGCCGGAAACTCAGCCGCAAGTGGGTCGTGCAACTCAAAAAGCAGCTTATGCTTATTTAGCCAAAACCCGTTTGTATCAGGCCTATACACAAGACGAAACGTATAAAGTTACTGGAATCAATCAACAACATTTGCAGGAAGTAATTGCGGCGACAGATAAAGTAATTGGGAAAGCAAGTTTAGAGCCTGATTTTGCCAATAACTTTTTGCCGGGAACTTTTGAAAATGGGACAGAATCTATTTTCTCTATTCAGTTCTCAGATAATGACGGAACTTTATACGGACGATTAAATTTTTCAGATGTACTCTCTACGCCTCAGGGTTTAGGATGCTGCGATTTTCATAAACCAAGTCAGAATTTAGTAAATGCATTTAAAACAGGTGCTAATGGTTTGCCGGAATTTGATACTTATAACGATCAGGATTTTGATTATAAAAACAGAGATGCCAATACGGTTGATCCAAGATTGTATCATACTGTTGCCATGCCGGGTTTACCATATAAATACGATCCTGAATTTTTGTACGTAGAGGCTTGGGTGAGATCTCCGGGAACATACGGTTATTTTGCTTCATTAAAAGAAAACGTAGCGCCAAGCTGTAGTTGCGTTGTAAATATTGATCCGTTTTACGGAAACTCAAAAAACAGAATCCAGATTCGTTATGCCGATGTGATTTTGATGCGTGCCGAAGCCCTGATTGAACTGGGAAGACAATCAGAAGCTTTGCCATTAATCAATCAAATCAGAGAGCGTGCGGGGCAAAGTACAGGAAGACTTCCGTATGCAAAAAACTTTAAAATCAACACTTATGTAGACGGAAGCAATTGCAACTGGACGCAGGATTTTGCCCGTAAAGCATTACGCTTTGAGCGCCGTTTAGAACTGGCGATGGAAGGAAATCGCTTCTTTGATTTGGTTCGTTGGGGCGTTACAGATGAAGTAATGAATGCATTTTACAGCGAAGAAAAAACAAAACGTACCTATTATCAGGATGCCTTTTTTGATGCTCATAAAGAAGAGTATTGCCCAATTCCGTTAAAGCAAATTAATTTTAGTCAGGGATTGTACAAACAAAATTTAGGTTATTAATCTATTTTAAGAAATCAATATGAGAAAACTCATCAATACATACTGGGTCAAAGTGACTGCAGTATTGGCTATCGTTTTTGTATTTACAGCTTGCGAAAATAGTTTTGAGAGCGGAGGTTTTGATGTCAATTCGCCATCGAATGTTACTTCTTTTAAAATAAACGGAGTTGCAGGAACCATCGACCAGAAAACCGGAGCAATTACTATAACAATGCCTTACGGATCAGACATAACGGGGGTAAAACCAGAAATTGTTTTGGCAGAAGGAGCAAGCTCAAATCTGGATCTGACTGCACCAATAAACTTTGCAAATCCTGTAAAGTTCAGAGTGGTAAACGGTAATTTATACAAAGATTACACGGTGACAACGGTAGTTTCAAGTCCAATTAAGAGTTTTACTATTAATGGAGTTGCAGCAGCGATAAACGATGTAAGTAAAACCATTACAATGACCTTACCTGAAAATACAAACCTGAAAGCACTTCAGCCTGTAATTGAATTAACAGGGGGCGTTTCGATTTCGCCGGCCTCAGGAACTACGATTGATTTTACGAGTTCGGTAACCTTTGTAGTAACCTCAAAGGGTAAAAGCGTCAACTATACCGCCAATGTAGGACTTCCGGTAACAGGTTTGGTAGTAGCCTTTTTAGGAACGGCAGCAACAAGATCAGCAATCACTAATATGGATGAAGTTACAGCATCAAACTGGTTGTTTGATAATTTCCCGGACGCCAGATATATTTCATTTGAAAGTGTTTTAAACGGAGCTGATTTAAGTGATATTAATGTGATCTGGTGGCATTTTGATACGGCTGCAAATTTACCTGCTCTAGCGTATAATCCTGCGGTAACAACAGCGCTCAAAAATTTCAGAACTAGTGGAGGAAATTTACTTTTAACCTCTTTTGCATCACAATATGTGGACGCTTTAGGAATTGTTCCCTCAGGAAAAGGGCCTAATAATGTTTTTGGAGATTTTCCTCCAAACGGATTCGTTGATGCAAATTCATGGGGAATGTCTTTTGTAGGTCATGAGAACCATCCAATATTTCAGGGATTGACCACTTTTGAAGCCGGAAAAGCCAATTTGCTGCAAGGCGGAACTTTCAGGTTAAATCATACCGCATGGTGGTTTTTACCCGAATGGGGAGGTTACACAAACGGAGAAGGCTGGAGAAACCAAACCGGAGGAATCAACCTGGCCAGTGAAGCCTGGGATAATGCCCTTGACGGAAGAGTGACCATTGCAGAGTTTCCTAATACAGCAACAAATAAAAATGTAATTGTGATCTCGATGGGAGCTTACGATTGGTACAATGAAGCTAATAGTTCCGGAGTACCAAGTCAGTCTAATGAGTTTATGGGCAATATTAAGCTTTTGACACAAAACAGCATCAATTATCTGGCTGAAAAATAATCTATTTTCAATTCAAAAAAAATGAAATACAGAAACATCATAACCATAGTTTGCATCTTCTTTTCCCTTGCCTCATGCAGTCAGGACGATAATTATACCGGGGGTTCGATTTCAGGAGGTAATACCGAGATAGCAAGTATCTTTCCTGTTCCGCCCTCACAGTGGATGGGAGCCAGTGATCCCTACTATAGCGCGGGTTATACAGGAGATATCATGCCATTTTTCGATAATGGAAAATTTCATATTTACTTCCTGCACGACGCTCAGAATAAACCCGCCGGAAAAGGATTTCATGATATTCATGAATACTTAAGTACGGATTTAGCCCATTTTACTTACGAAGGGCAAATGATTCCATTTGGCAAAACTACTGATCCTGATTTTGCCGTTGGCACAGGATCAGTTGTAAAAGTGGGTAATATTTATTACTTTTATTATACAGGTCACAATGAAACGCCTGCTTTTGTGCAGTCAAATGCCAGAGAAAGTGTTTTGTGCGCGACAAGTTCTGATTTAAAAAACTGGACAAAAGTGCCTTCATTTAAGATCACAGCACCAGAGGGATATTATAATTATGATTTTAGAGATCCGCATGTGTTTTACAACGATGAGCTTAAAAAGTATTCGATGTTGGTAAGTACACAAACAGAACCGGGAAGAAAAGCAGTGCTGCTGCATTTTACAAGTGCTGATCCGGTTTCTGGAAAGTGGGATGTTCAAACGCCAATTTACACCACAACTCCTCAGGAAAATTATCTGATGATGGAATGTGCCGATATCTTCAAAATGGGAAGTTACTGGTATTTGGTTTTTTCTGAAAATTGGAGCGGAAATAAAGGAACACATTACAAAATGTCAAGTTCGATCAATGGCCCGTGGACAACGCCGGAAATTGACAGAATCGATGGAGAATATTTTTATGCCGGAAAAACAGCTTCTGACGGAAACAAAAGATATGTTTTTGGATGGAATGCCAGAAAAACACCGGAAAATGATTTAGGAAATAAAGATTGGGCCGGAAATATGGTAATTCATGAGCTAACGCAAAATACAGATGGAACCTTAGCAATCCAGTCACCGCAAAAGGTAAAAGATTTATTTTCTAAAAAAGTAACGCCCGAAGTAGAGACAACTTTAGGAGATGTAACAGCAACATCAGGAACTTATACCTTGTCAGGGGCAACAAATAAAGCCTTAGTAACGTTTAAAACTATAGGTAAAAAAGCAAAAATAAAAGCAGAGCTTACTTTATCTGGTTCAAATGGTACTTCGGGATTTGTTTTTCATACCAATGAAACCGGAAGTTATTATAAAATTGTACTGGATATTACCAAAGGTAAAATAATAGGATATAATTCAGCATCGCAGGAAGCAACCGCAATACCATTTAAGCTGCAAACTAGTACAAAATACGATGTTGAGATAATTGTTGAAGGAAGTGTAGTGGTATTTTACATCAACGGAAAGGTGGCTTTAACGAATAGAATTTACGGAAGAGACAAAAATAAATGGGGATTAATTGCTGAAGGACAAAATAGTACAATTTCTAACCTTCAGATTACGCAACCGGAATAACATTAATATAAAATAGTTTTAGAATGAATAACGGAAAAAACCTTAAAGCTGTAGCCTACGGAGAAGTACTTTGGGATGTTTTTGATAACGAAAAAAAGATTGGCGGAGCGCCACTTAATGTCGCTTTACGCATGAAAACATTAGGTTGCGATGTAGCCATGATTAGCTGCGTAGGAAAAGATGCTGACGGAGAAGCAATTATCAATCAGGTCAAAAGTCTGGGACTTGAAACAGATGCAATCATGCAATCGGAAAATTTCCCGACCGGATTGGTGAATGTAACATTAAACGAGCGTGGTTCTGCAACTTATGAAATTGCCTATCCATCGGCCTGGGATAAAATTGTACTCAACGATTTTGCAAAAAAAGTAGTTGCGGATGCTGATGTGTTAATTTACGGCAGTTTGGTTTGCAGAGACGAAGTTTCAAGAAAATCTCTGGAAGAATTGTTACAGACAAAAGTATATAAGGTTTTTGATGTGAATTTAAGAAAGCCACATTATTCGTACGAGATTTTGGAGCAATTAATGCATTCGGCTAATTTTATAAAGTTTAATGACGAAGAATTATTAGAAATTGCCAAAGCTATGCATTCGCCTTTTACCGGCTTAGAAGAGAATATGCATTTTATGGCAGAAAAAACAAATGTTACCGCAATGTGTGTAACCAAAGGAAAACATGGCGCATTGTTAATGTGGGAAGGTACACTTTATGATAATAGCGGATACCCTGTTGAGGTTTCAGATACAGTAGGAGCAGGAGATTCATTTTTGGCAGCACTAACCACTTCGTTGCTTACTGGAAAAGAACCTCAGGCTGCTATAGATTTTGCCTGTGCAGTTGGAGCTTTGGTTGCTGAAGCGCCAGGTGCCAATCCCGAAATTTCACCTTCTAAAATTGAAAATTTAATGACTAAAGTTTCATAATTATTTAGTCTTTTAATTGTTTTTTGAAGAACATTAAAGTAAAAACCACTCCGATAAGGAGTGGTTTTTTGTTGTGAAAATTTCAAAAATAGTTTTATTCTTGCTCTACTAAGTTTCCTGCTTCGATAGCATTTTTTTGCGCCATAGTCTCTTTATGTTCTGCTCCCCAATTGCTTATTAAGCCCCAGATAGGAACTAATTTTAGGCTAATTTCAGTGAGTTCATATTCTACCCTTGGCGGAACTTCAGCATAAACAGTACGTTTTACCATTCCATCACGTTCCAGTTCGCGCAATTGCAAAGTAAGCATGCGTTCGGTAATATTGCATATTTGGTTTCTTAATTCACCAAATCTAAGTTTTCCTTTTTCAAGTTTGCACAGTATCAACAGTTTCCATCGGCCGCCCACAAGGCAAACGGCATAGGTCAGATTGCAGGTTGTGATATAGTTTCTATTTTCTGTATTTGTTGAACTTTCCTTTCTTTTTGCCATTACTTACTTTTTTGTTAGTACCCCACAATGGGACGTGAATAGTGTAAAAATATAGCACTCGCAGTAATTTTGCAATTCTAATTCAAAATTTTTATAAACATGTTTACATACTCATTGGTACTTATTATGGCAATTGCACTCACCAGAATACCCAGTCAGGGACAAGCCATCAAAAATGCCATTTATTCATCACTTAATTCTAAAAGTAATGAAGCTAAATAAAAAAATCGCATACGTTGGCTGTTTGGGAATGATTGGCATTATAACGACAGAATTTGGGATAATTGGAATCTTGCCACAAATTGCCGTTTATTATGGAATTACGATTGATAAAGCAGCTTACTTATTAAGTGCTTTTGCGTTGGTTATTGCACTTACAGGCCCGTTTATGACCTTACTGCTTTCGGGTTTTGACAGAAAAAAGATTATGCTTGTGACTATTTTTATCTTTTTCTTTTCTACAATTGTTTCTGCATTCTCTCCACCTTTTTGGCTTTTGATGATCGTTCGAATGTTGCCTGCATTTCTGCAACCGGTTTATATTGCTACAGCAATTGCAGCTGCCGTAGCATCTGGAAAAAAAAGTCAGGAGAATCAATTAATGGGAATCGTTCTTGGCGGAATTGCATTGGCAATGGTTACAACCGTGCCATTTGCAACCTATCTGGCTAGTATTTTTAGCTGGCAGGTTTCGTTTTATATTCAGACAATTGTTAGTACTTTAGCATTAGTGGCTATTTTTAAAACAATGCCATCCGGGGACATACCGGAGAAAAAATCATATGGAAGTCAGATCAGAATTTTAAAAGACAGTCCCTTTATATTAAGTACTGCAATGAATTTTTTTATGATCGCATCCTGGTTTTCTACCTACAGTTATTTTGCCGATTATTTAGTAAAAACAAGAAAATTAGATATGGCAACTATAAGTTATATGTTACTTCTATTTGGTGTTGTCGGCGTTTTTTCTAATTGGCTTGCCGGAAAAATGCTCACTAAAAGCATCACAAATACAATTGCTTTTTTTCTTTCCGGAACCATCATTATTCCTGTAATATTGGTCTATTCAGGAGATAGCATTTGGACAACTGTAATTGTCATTATCATTTGGGGATTTTTTTATGCGCCCTGTTTTTTAAATGCTTCGGCCTATATGATTTCAGCAGCGCCAAAATCTTTAGAGTTTGCCAATAGTCTGGCTACTTCTTTTGGGAATCTGGGCGTATTTCTGGGTACAGCCGTCGGAGGATGGATTATTTCTCATAGCGCGATTAATAATATTCCTTGGGCAGGAATGGCCTTTGGAATTTTAGCTTTATTGATGGTAGTCTGGAGAAGCATTTTAGAAAAGAAGAATAAAAAAGTAGTACCCATTGTGGTGAGCAATAAATAAAATCCTTTCAGATAAATTTGAAAATACCCTCAAAAAGTTAACTACTTTTCGAGGGTATTTTTTTATTATTTAATTGTGGTTAATTTTTAAAACAAAGTTGTGCTTTGCTAAAATCCTTGGTTAAAAATCAATCATTCAAAATAAGTAAGAGAAATTATCGATTTATGTTTTTATTTAACGTATTAGTGCGATTATTATCATTCAATGATTTTTGTCATATTTTTTGTTAATTGTGAGTTATAAATACATTTATTTGTTAACTTTTTGGTGTTTATAAATTTTTAACATGCTTGTTATCAATTTATTATGTACTGTTTTTTGTAAACTTTTTTAATCTAATTTTTTTTAGAGCTTATTTGGTTCTAAATTTAACACTCATAAAAAACGTCAAAAATATCATAATCATGGATGAATTATTAGCTGCAAAAAAGGAAACAATTATTTACACTCAGGATGAAGCAATTCAGACTTCTTTAGAATATTTTAAAGGAGATAGTCTTGCGGCAACAGTTTGGGTAAGCAAGTATGCTCTTAAAGATTCTCAGGGTAATATTTTCGAAAAATCACCCAATGATATGCACCATCGTATTGCGTCAGAAATTGCGCGAATCGAAAGTCGGTATGCAAATCCGCTTAGCGAAAAAGAAGTTTTTAATCTCATTAAAGATTTTAAATATCTCGTGCCTCAGGGAAGTCCAATGACCGGAATAGGAAATCCGTTTCAGGTGGCGTCATTGTCGAATTGTTTTGTAATTGGTAATGATAACTCAGACTCGTATGGTGGAATCATGAAAACCGATCAGGAACAAGTTCAGTTAATGAAGCGAAGAGGAGGAGTGGGACATGATTTGTCGCATGTTCGACCAAAAGGCTCTCCGGTTAGAAATTCTGCTTTAACCTCTACAGGATTGGTTCCTTTTATGGAGCGTTATTCAAACTCAACTCGCGAAGTGGCTCAGGATGGCCGTCGAGGCGCTTTGATGCTTTCGGTTTCTGTAAATCATCCCGATGCTGCCGATTTTATTGATGCCAAAATGGAACAGGGAAAAGTAACCGGTGCCAATGTTTCGGTGAGAATTGATGATATTTTTATGAAAGCAGTAAAAGACGATGCTTTATACGAACAGAAATATCCTATTTTTAGCGATAAACCGTTGTATTCTAAAGTAATAAAAGCAAAAGAACTTTGGGACAAAATCATTCACAATGCCTGGAAATCAGCAGAACCTGGAATTTTATTCTGGGACACTATTATCAACGAATCTTTGCCGGACTGTTATGCTGATTTAGGATACAAAACCTTATCTACGAATCCGTGTGGCGAGATCCCGCTTTGTGCTTATGATTCTTGTCGTTTATTGGCAATAAACCTTTTTTCGTATGTCATTCAGCCTTTCACGAAAGTGGCCTCTTTTGATTTTGAACTTTTCAAAAAACATGTAGCCGCAGCTCAAAGAATAATGGATGATATTATTGATCTTGAACTGGAAAAAATTGACGCTATTTTAGAAAAAATCAATCAGGATCCGGAAAGTGATGAGGTAAAAATGGTAGAGAAAAATCTTTGGTTAAACATCAAACATAAAGCCAATGAAGGCCGTCGTACCGGAATTGGAATCACTGCCGAAGGAGATATGCTGGCAGCATTAGGTTTACGTTACGGAAGCGACGAAGGTATTTTATTTGCTGAAAAAATTCATGAAACCCTTGCATTGGAAGCCTACCGCGGATCAGTAAATCTGGCAAAAGAACGCGGAATGTTTGCTATTTATGATGCTAAAAGAGAGAAGAACAATCCGTTTTTACTTCGATTAAAAAAATCCGATGCAGAATTATATAACCAAATGCAAAAATACGGCCGTCGTAATATTGCATTATTGACAATCGCACCAACGGGAACTACAAGTTTAATGACGCAAACTACATCTGGTATTGAGCCAGTTTTTCTCCCGGTTTATAAACGAAGAAGAAAAGTAAATCCAAATGATAAGGACGCCAGAGTTGATTTTGTAGATGAATTAGGAGATAGTTGGGAAGAATATGTGGTGTTTCATCACCGATTCAAAGAATGGATGCTGATCAACGGATACGATACTTCTAAAAACTACAGTGAGGAAGAAATTGATGTATTGGTCGAAAAATCGCCGTATTACAAAGCTACCAGTAATGATATCGATTGGCTGAATAAAGTAAAAATGCAGGGAAAAATCCAGAAATGGGTGGATCATTCCATTTCAGTAACCATAAATGTACCCAACGAAACACCAGAGGAAATGGTGAACAAACTGTATATGGAAGCTTGGGAAGCCGGATGTAAAGGTGTTACTGTGTATCGTGATGGTTCACGTTCAGGAGTTTTAATTTCAAATACAGAAAAGAAAGAAGAACCTACTGAAACGCATTCCAGTACTTTTACAACCAAACGTCCGCAAATATTAGAAGCCGATGTAGTGCGTTTTCAAAACAGTAAAGACAAATGGATCGCTTTTATCGGATTATTAGATGGCAAACCGTATGAAATTTTTACTGGTTTGGTAGATGATCAAGATGGTATTTTGATTCCGCGTTGGGTTTCTGAAGGCTTGATTATCAAAAATAAAAATGAAGACGGAAATACCCGTTACGATTTTCAATATAAAAATACAAGAGGATACAAAACTACGATCGAAGGACTTTCGCATAAATTTAATCCAGAATATTGGAATTATGCCAAACTAATTTCAAGTACCCTAAGACACGGAATGCCTATTGATAAAGTAGTAGATTTAATTAGCAGTTTACAACTAGACAGCGAATCTATAAATACCTGGAAAAATGGCGTATCGCGCGCCCTGAAACGCTACATCGTAGACGGAACAGAAGTACGCGGACAAAAATGCAGCAATTGCAACTCAGATAATCTTATTTATCAGGAAGGTTGTCTTACTTGCAGCGATTGCGGTTCGTCTAAGTGCGGTTAAAAGTTTTTTGCCACGAAGGCGCTAAGACACGAAGTTTTTTATAAAGTTTTGCCACCAAGACGCTAAGACGCAAAGTTTTTTTTATAATTTATAAATGATTGAAAGCTTTGTGACTTGGTGCCTTCGTGGCATTTTTTATTTTACCCAAAGCAATAAAGAATCTTAGTGTCTTTGTGCCTTCGTGGCCTTCCTTCTTAAGTACTAACCAATTAAAAACCTTTGTGTCTTTGTGCCTTTGTGGCATTTTTTATTTTACGCAGAGCAATAGAGAATCTTTGTGTCTTGGTACGTTCGTAGCATCAACTTTTTTTCACGTAGGGATTATTTTATTAAAAATTAAGATCAAGGTAAAATCCTATAAACACTGGGATGAAAGTGATTTTTATAACTATATTTTTATGATATATATAGAAATTTAGCTTATAATTGTACTATTTACACAAAATCAAAAAAACACCTTTTATTTTGAAGTATTTAGTTTTGCTTTTTACATTGCTAATGGGGTTTTCTCCAATGAGTTATGCACAGGACAATCCTGTAAAATTTCTTGATATTTCTGATGGATTGTCTAACAATTCCGTAACTACTATTTTTCAGGATAGTGACGGCTATATGTGGTTTGGGACTTACGACGGACTCAATCGTTATGACGGCTATAACTTTAAAGTTTTCCGTAACCGAATCAACGATAAAAAATCATTGTTGTTCAATACGATTTATAATATTGAGGGAGACTCTAAAAAAAATATTTGGGTCGGCGGTTCCAATGGTATTTGCATTTACAATAAAACCACAGCCACATTTCATAATGTACAATATACTGTATCGGGTAAAAAGCCTGAGGTTTTAAAAGATATTATTCACCAGATGCGTTCTGTTTCGGATAATTTGGTTTTAGTAGCTTCTCAAAACTTAGGTTTAATTGCTTTCGAAAATGGATCTTTTGTTGGGAAACACATTGCCTTAAATGTTCCGGGAAACAGAATCACTGTCAATAATTATGACGCAATTGCGATTCAGGATGATAAAAAAAATAAACGTAGCTGGATTTATATCAGGAATGTAGGAGTTTGCAGTTATAGTTATACCTCTAAAAATTTAAAAGTCGTTTTCCCGCTTTCTATAGAAGTCAAAGCAATGAAATTGGCTGGCGAGGGAAATTTATGGTTAGGAACTGATGAGGGTTTGTTTCTCTTTAATACGAAATCCGGCGCGCTGTCTGAGAATTACTTTTCCACCAAAAGCAGCGTTACCGATCTTCTCTTAGATAAAAAAAATGAAATCTGGATTACCACAGACGGTTCTGGAATTTATAAAGTCATTGGTAAGAGTAAAAAAGCTATTGCGGCAAATGCAATAAAAGAAAATCAGGTTGCCAAAAGTAATTCGGTTTGGAGTTTGTACGAAGATAAATCAGGCAACAAATGGTTTGGTTCTTTGCGAGGTGGAATAAGCATGCTCAGTAATACACCTAAATATTTTAAAAGCGTCAAATACAATTCAAAAGATCTTGTCGAAAACTTTATCCTGTCTTTTTGCGAAGACGAAAAAAACAATGTTTGGGTCGGTACAGATGGTGCAGGTCTAAAATATTGGGACAGGAAAAACAATACTTATACCAATTACACAGGCAAACTTTCCAGCAAATTTATTACCGGAATTGTACGCGACAATAACAACGAAATCTGGCTTTCGACCTGGGCGGGAGGCGTAAATAAAATTAACCCAAAAACCAATTCGGTTACGCCATATTCCTGTTACAATCCGTACACCAGACAAATCGAGAAGAATATTTGGTTTGTTTACAAAGATTCAAAAGCCAATATCTGGGCAAGTGGTACAAATGAGGGCGCTTTGTATTTTTTAGACAGGATAAAAAACAGTTTCACACTTTTTGATCCCTCGGTTACCAATTTGCAATGCATGACCGAAACCAGCGACGGAAAACTTTGGGCTGGAAATTATAGTTCTTTATTTTCTATCGAAAAAGCAACCCGAAAAATCAATAAAATTACCATTGGAAATCCCGTAAGATGCATTCACGAAGACAAGGATAAAAACCTCTGGCTGGGAACCCAGGAAGGTGGTTTGTTGTTGTTTGACCGAAAAACAAACACTTTTAAAAGACTAACCACAGATGATGGTTTACCTTCTAACACGGTTTTAAGATTACTCGAAGATAAAGAAGGCAATCTCTGGATGAGTACCTACAACGGTATTTGCAGATACGATAAAAAGAGAAAAACATTCCGTAATTTTTCTGTCAATGATGGTTTGCAAAGCAATCAGTTTAGTTTTAATGCCGGCCTTAAATTATCTACAGGAGAATTTTTGTTTGGAGGAATAAACGGTTTTAATGCCTTTTTTCCCGAAGCCATAAAAGGATTCAATCAAAAAAACAACTTACTGCTGTCTGATTTTTATGTCAACAATTTACCTATTGAAGAGAGTAAAAACGACCTGGAATGGGAGAATGGTAAGATCAAGCAAGTAAGCCTTCCGTATGATCAAACCACATTATCACTCGAGTTTGTAGCTTTGGATTATAACAATGCCGACAAAATAAATTACGCCTATTATTTAGAAGGCTGGGACGAACAATGGAATTATGTGGGTCAGGCCCGAAAAGCCAATTATGCCCGATTAACCGAGGGAAAATATGTTTTTAAAGTAAAAACAACCAATTTTAAAGGCGGCTGGAACAAAGAAGTAAGCTTGATTACTATTGAAGTTTTACCGCCATGGTATAGAACCTGGTGGGCATACGCCTTGTATTTACTGGCAGGTATTGGTGCTATTTTTGCCTATTTGCAATACAATAAAAACAAAGAAAAACTAAAGTATAAAGTCAAAATTGCTGAACTGGAAAGCAAGAAAGAAAAGGAAATTGCCGAGAAACAATCCTCGATGTTTACCTATATTTCGCATGAGTTTAGAACACCGCTTTCGCTGATTATAAATCCACTTAAAAAAGCAGTGCAGAAAGAAAGTGTACAAAACGGATCTTCGGGAAGTGATTTGGCCATTGCACACAGAAACGCCAGAAGACTTTTGAGTCTGGTCGATCAGTTGTTGCTTTTCAGGAAAGCAGAGAACGATGCAGATTCGCTCAGATTATCTCCTATAAATGTGAATAATCTTTGTAATGAAGTGTACCAATGTTTTGTCAATCAGGCAAAAGATAAAAGTATTCGATACAATTTTGGTATTCCCGATCATGAAATTGTGATCATTGGCGATTATGAAAAAATTGAAATTTCGCTGTTCAATTTAATGTCAAATGCTTTTAAATACACTCCAATTGGCGGAGAAATCAATCTTAAACTTACAGAAAGCGATCACCAGGTTCACTTAGAAATTTCCGATAGCGGAGACGGAATCGAAGCCAAAGATATTGAAGTGATTTTCGAAAAATTCAAACAAATAAAATCAAAGGTATCCATTGGAACGGGTTTCGGAATCGGACTTTATATCGTCAAACATTTTGTCGACAAACACAAAGGAACCGTAAGTTGTAGCAGTGAAATAGGAAAAGGAAGTACTTTTAAACTCACATTTCTAAAAGGAGACAGCCATTTTGATAATGTAGAAATTACAAATGAAATCCCAAAAAGAAGCCAGCTGTTTGATGAACTTATTATAGATGATGGTCAGGAGAATAATGCTGCGAATCCCCCAGTTTCAGAAAGTGATTTCCAAAAAATCATGCTTACCGATAAACGCACGGTTTTGATTATTGATGATAATGTCGAAATAAGAGCTTATCTGATCAAATTATTTTCAGAATCCTATATGGTTTACAGCGCAGAAAATGGGGAAGAAGGTCTAAAACTGACCAAGAAACACATGCCTGACCTGGTGATTAGTGATATCACGATGGAAGAAATGGATGGTTTGGAATTGTGCCGAAAAATAAAAGAAAATGACGCTTTGTCTCACATTCCGGTTATTTTACTAACAGCATCAAAAAATCCCGAAACCCATCTGCAGGGAATCAATGACGGAGCCGATGATTATATCACCAAACCTTTTGATGATGATATTCTCGTTGCGCGCGTAGAATCGTTGCTGCGAAACCGCAGCAATTTGCGCACCTATTTCTTAGATAGTATCACGCTCAAAGAGAATACCCAGAAAGTACCGCAGGAATATCAGGAAATTCTCAAAAAGTGTATTGAGATTGTCGAGGCCAATATTCATAAAAGAGATTTTACAATAAAAAACTTTGCCCTTGAGATGGGAATGAGTCATCGAACATTGTACACGAAAATTAAAATCATTTCAGGCCAGACCCTAAATGCTTTTATCCGTTCGGTTCGAATTCGAAGAGCGGCTATGTTAATGCTTACCGAAGATATCAATATTACCCAGGCAAGTGCCGAAGTAGGTTTTGAAGACCCTAAATATTTCAGACAGCAATTTGTAAAACTCTTCGGAATGACGCCTTCTGAATACATCAAAAAGTACAAGAGTTCTTTCAACTCAGATCTTAATGTTATTAAATAGATTTTTAAGCTCAAACTTGTCATTTCGACCGAAGAGAGAAATCCTCGCAAGTAACTCTGCAACGAAAGTCTAATTTTTGTAGAGCTTCTCGTGGAGATTTCTCCTCCGGCAAAATGATAAATCTTGAGTTGATATCTTATTGTCAAAAAAAAACGCAAACGTTTTAGCTGTAAAACATCATTTTATTTACTAATTACATATAATTCAAAAATACACTGGTATTTTTTCATAGTCCTTAATTTTTAATCCAAAATAATAGTTAATTGCAATTTTGACCTCCTTTTTTTTCCATTTTACCCCTCCTTAAAAGTGTTGATTATACATTTCTTTGCACTTATAGTAATCTGTTAGTTGAATTACTGTGTATAATATAAGTGTTTATTTTACGATAAGTTTTTTGATCTGTTTAAAGGAATTGAGCCTTCCTTGAAATAAGATAGTAAGAGTTGGTTTTACATGTTTACTTATCAAACCCGCAGTGAAAGCTGCGGGGTAAAATAAAGTTTAATTGTACAATTAGACCCGTAAGAAGTTGTCTTATTAAGACGAGAAGTATATAAAGAAAAAAGAAAAAAAGTAGCTAACAATTAACCAAACCCAATAATATGAAAATAACCACATAATGAATTTTTGTTCTTCTGTTTTTCCCCTAAAAAAATAGTAGCAACAATATCCTGACAAATTAACCTACAGAATTTTTTAAACTATCACTTTACAATACCTAACTAACCTAACCTTAAAAATCAAATGAAAAAAAATGTATTTTTATTTTTTCTTGCTGTTTTTGCTGTTCTCTTTACAGGATGTCAAAATAACGAATCTGATTTTCCAAGTTCTGATAATCCTACTGTTGTTGTTTCGACAAAGGAAATTTACGGAGCACCAAGCAGGAAATTTGAAATTAAAGCCGCTTTGGCTGACGATTTAGGATTAAAAAGCGTGAGAATTCAAATCCCTGAATTATCACTCGATAAAGTCATTGCTTTTGCAACTGATCCCTTACTTAAATCATACGATTTGAGTTATTTTTTTGAAGTTCCTGCCAATAGAGGAACCTCTGAAGCTTTCAAAATAAAATTAACCATTACCGATGTTTCAGGCAACGCAATTGATCAAGACATTAACTTACGTCTTGACGGAGAATTTGCTGCGCCATCCATAACTATGATAACTCCAAAAGAAGGAGGCGTTATTTTATTGTCGACAAGCAATCAAATGCCGGTAAATTTTGTTGTGAATGACGATTCAGGAATCGATTTTATTCAAATTCAGTGTGCTGCATTGGGTATCGACGAAACAGTTCAATTAACAGGATCACCTCAGTCGTATACTTTTAATAAAACCTACACTTTACCGGTAACGGCTGATAATTACACTTTAACAATTACGGCAAAAGACAAATTTGCGATTCCAAATACCGGAACATTAAATGTAAATGTTATTGCTACAAATGAGTATCCGGCCATCTACTTATGCGATCAGCCAAAAGGAACAAATCTTACCACTGATGCTGTTGGAGTTCCGATGTATTTCCATGACAAAAACGGACAAGATTTCGAATTCAAATATTATGCAGATAAAGACAATAAAGAAATTTATTTCTTAGGTCAGGAATCTGGTTTTGCGCCACATTGTTTTGGCTTAAATACTTCAGGAGAATTGGCAGATGATGTGGCTTCGACACCAATTATCTTACCTACAAAAGGATATTATGTAATAAAAGTAAATCCAAATACTTTAAAATATACTGCCACTAAATATACGCCTTCAAGCAAAGTCTGGGCAGATGTAGCCAACGGATTATGGCATGATGAGGAAGCAAAAAGAAAACCTTTTGTGAGTGTTTGCGGATCAGGAATTCAAGGTGCTGACTGGGATACCTGGACGGCTTGGGTTCAAACAGGATTGCACTTAGCCAATAACCCAAATAACCCTTACCAATTAGTAGGAGAGTATACCCTGACAGGAACTATGGAGGCAACTTTCACAGGTCAGTGGTGGAATCCATCATGGAGGTTAATTAAAAACGGTATTGCTACAATGTCGCCGGGAGAAAACGGAAATGCTAAATATCCTGCAGCTCCGGGAGTTTACAAAGTAGTGCTGGATACCGAATTGGAAAGACTTTTTGTTACTAAAAAATAGTAGGTTATACTCTGGCTATAACATTTAATTAAAAAATATCTTAATATGAAATATAGATTTATATGGTTGTTTATCACCATGTTGTGCAGTGCTGCGACATTTGGTCAAATAACAGTAAAAGGAAGCGTTAAGGATAAAGGCAATGTGCCCATTCCGGGAGTAAACTTATTGGTAAAAGGAACTGCTAGTACAGCGGCTACAGATTTTGATGGGAATTTTACGATTTCTGTTCCCAATAAAAATGCCCAGATCGAGTTTTCGTTCATTGGCTTTGCCAATAAAACAATCACGGTGGGAGAGCAAACCGTTCTCAATGTAACGCTTGAAGAATCCAGTCAGGTTTTAGACGAGATTGTTGTGGTGGGTTACGCCGCGGTAAAAAAGAGCGATGTTACCAGTTCGATTTCTTCTATAAAAGGAAAAGAATTACAAACCATGACAGTGGGTAACGTTGCGGAATCTTTGCAGGGTAAAGTTGCCGGAGTCCAGGTTACTGGTCAGGGTGGTCCTGGCGCTCAGCCAAGGGTTTTAATTCGTGGTATCTCTACGGTAAACTTAAACACAGATCCGCTTTATGTAGTTGACGGAATCCCGATGGGAACCAGCATCAACTTTTTAAGTAATAACGAGATTGAATCGATGGAGGTTTTAAAAGATGCTTCTGCGAGTGCCATTTATGGTTCTCGAGCTTCCAACGGAGTTATCCTGATCACGACCAAAAAAGGTAAAAGCGGTCAGACAAGATTCAATTTTGATATGAGTTCAGGGATTCAGATGATGAACAATCCTTATAATATGTCAGATGCTGTTGGTTATGCTACTATTATGAACAAAGCCTACAACAACTCTGGTTATGCAGATTATTTGCCAAATCCATCTCAATACCAGGGAAAAACGACTGATTGGTGGAAAGCAGGAATTAAGTCCGGAGCGCCTGTAACGAATGCTTCTTTGGGAGTAAGCGGAGGTTCTGATAAACATACTTATGCTATTAGTTTAAACTACTATAACTCAGAATCTATTTATGAAGTAGGAGGATGGGAAAGAATCACGATGAGAATCAATAACGATTTTAAATTCTCGGATAAATTCTCTGCCGGAATTACTTTAAATCCTCGTTACGAAACTTACGGAGCTCCTGGAAACTGGGCTGATTTTGATAAAATTGATCCTATTACCCCAGTGTACAAACCAGCAGATCAATTGACAGGATTAGAAAATGAATACAGCATTTTTGCACGTTCTCCTTCTTATGTTTGGAACCCTGTTGCATCTGTAAAACGTTATGATGATTTTACAGATCAGTACAACTTAAATACAAACGGTTACTTGCAATATACGCCAATAAAAGGTTTGGTAATTCGTACTCAGGCTTCTGTAGAAGTAGGAGATAAAGTAAGAAGCAAATTTACACCGGATTTCGTAATTGATGCTGCACACGAAAAAGCAGAGATTAACACGATCGAAAGATGGAATACAACAAATGTTGACTGGACATGGCAAAATACCATTACCTATTCAAGAGCATTTGCAGAAAAGCATAATTTCTCTTTAATGGTGGGCAATACTATGGAAGAATACAATGGTAAAGATCTTTGGGGTTACGGAGAAGGCGTGCCTAACAATACTGATGCCATGAGAGAATTAAATGCTGCAACCAAAAACCGTAATAGCGGTGGTAACAGCTGGTCAAGTTCTTTAATGTCGTATATCTCTCGTTTTTCGTACAACTATGACAGTAAGTATTATTTTACAGGAACATTCAGACGTGATGGTTCTTCTAAATTCATGACGAACAACAAATGGGCTAATTTCCCATCGGCATCTGTTTCATGGAGAATTCTAAACGAAGGATTTATGGAGTCTACAAAAGATGTTTTAAGCGATTTAAGATTTAGAGCAGGTTGGGGTAAAGTAGGAAATCAAGGTTTGCCAACAGCTGTTTATCAATCAAACATTGGTCAAGGGTTTTATCCTATTGGCGATGTAGTGGGCGATACTTCATTCCCATCATCAATGGCCAATAAAGACATTAAATGGGAAACGGTAGAAGATATCAGTTTTGGACTTGATTTCGGATTATGGAAAAACAAACTATCAGGATCGTTAGAATATTATCAAAAGAAAACAAAGGATATGTTGTTCTTGAAACAATTTCCAACTTACAGTGGTTTCCCGGATAATTCAACTATCTGGTCAAATGTAGGTTCTATGCAATCAAGCGGTATTGATTTATTGCTTTCTTATAAAGATAAAAAAGGGGATTTCTCTTACGGGGTTGATGTAACTTTTACAACAGTAAACGTAGAAATGTTGTCATTATCATCTGAAGGAGAAAGACTTTACGGATCAGGAAGCAGAACCTTGACGATAAAAGGTGAAGAACCTGGATTCTTTTACGGATATGTGGCTGACGGTTTATTCCAAAATCAAACACAATTGAATTCACATACAGACGAGCACGGAACAAAATTACAGCCTTATGCTCAGGTGGGAGATGTTCGTTTTAAAGATGTAAACGGTGACGGAAAAATAGACGAAAAAGACCGTGCAAAAATTGGTTCTCCATGGGCTGATTATAACGTAGGTCTGAACTTGAATTTTGCTTACAAACAATTTGATTTAGTAGCCAACTTCTATTCAAGTATTGGAAACGAAATCGTAAACGAAAACATTAAGGATTTATACAACGGAGCAAGCCTCACTAACAAAGTAAGCGGATTAGAACAAATGGCGTGGCATGGTGAGGGAACTTCAAACCGTGTTCCTCGTTTGTCTAAAGATGATAACAACGAAAACTTTACCAAATTCTCTTCTCTGTATGTTGAAGATGGTTCGTTTGTACGTATGAAAAACCTTCAGGTTGGATATTCATTCTACAACAAATTTGGTTTAGATAAACTCAGAATCTCATTATCAGGACAAAATTTATGGACATGGACCAAATACGATGGTGTTGATCCTGAAGTTGCAGGAGGAGATCCTGACAAAGGCGATAGAGTAAAAGGATCAGGTTTTGGAGGATGGAACTATCCGGTTCAGCCAACTATTTTGATGGGGCTTAATGTAGCATTTTAATAAAAAACGACATGAAAAAAACGATATTATCAATACTAGCTTTTTCTCTAATTGCAGTTTCATGCAGTGATTTTATTGAAAAAGAGGAAAGAGGTAAACAAACCTTAGAGAACTATTTTCAAACCGCGCAGGAATGCGAGAACTATGCCAATGAACTTACACAACGTTTATTGCTTGCCAAAGAATGGTGGGTTTTAACAGCGCCAAGAGTTACCAACGAAATGGCAACCGATGATGCCTGGATGGGTAATACAGGTCAGGATAACAGTGCACACAGACCAGCTTCACAATATTTGATAACCCCGGATAATATGGGAGATATGAATGGTGCTTATACTGCTCATTACTATACTATTCAATCAGCCAATATTGGTTTAGAGAAAATGGCAGCATCGCCAATCTCTGATGCCCAAAAAAATCAGTATATGGGAGAATCTTTATTTGTAAGAGCCTATTGCTATTATGAATTAGTGAATCTTTTTGGAGCAATTCCGTTATACACTAAATCTCTTGGAACTGCTGATTTAAATTTACAACGTAGTCCTGTTGTAGACGTTTATGCTCAGATTGAAGCCGATCTTAAAGAATCTGCTGCAAAACTGGATAAAACTCCTGTAGCCAGAAACGGAAGAATCAACAAATGGGCAGCTTATGCTTTACTAGCACGTGTTTCGTTGTTTCAGGAAAAATGGGCTGAAGCCAAATTATATTCAAACAAAGTAATTACCGAAGGGCCTTTTGCTCTTGAATCTGATTTCTTGAACATCTGGAATGTAAATAATCATAATGGTGTTGAATCTATTCTTGAAGCGCAAACTTCATCTGTACAGGATAAAAATCTTGGAGCTGCTTTACCAACTTTGGCTGGAGCCAGAGGTGAAGACAAGAAAAACTTTCCGAGTAATGATGCAGGAGATGTTCTGGACGGTTGGGGATGGTGTATGCCAACCAGCGATTTAGAGAATGCTTATCTTTCTGAAAATGATGTAATTCGTCGCAGAAGCACTATTACAAAATGGGGAGAAGCTGCTTACGGAGATGAGGTATTGAATCCAACACACAAATTCAGTTTAAACGATAATAAATCAGGACGTATCATTCGTAAATATTACATCCCGATCGCGACACGTCGTGCATTAGACAAAAAAGACGGACACTTACCACTTAATATTCCGCTAATTCGTTTGGCCGAAATGTATCTTACAAGAGCAGAAGCTAACTATCATACTGGCGGAGATGCTTTAGGTGATATCAACATCATTCGAGCCCGTGTAAAATTAGATCCAAAAACAGGATTATCAGGACCAACACTTTTAAGACAAATCTACAAAGAGCGTCGTTTAGAATTGGCTTTCGAAGGATTGCGTTTGTATGATATTCGTCGTGAAAAAGATCCAAATACAGGAAGACCGGTAATCGAATCTTTGATGGGACCAAACGGAACTTTTGTTCAGTATAACCTGAATTCTACAGATCCGTACGAAACAACCAATTTAAGAGAACCTCAGGATAAAGGAATCAATTTTAATCCTGCAAAACACTTATTATGGCCAATACCTCAAATCGAAATTGATTTAAGTGGCGGATTAATCACTCAAAATCCTAATTACTAAAATGAGATTTATAAACAACAATAAAGTAAGTCTGCTGTGTGCAGGCTTACTTTTCGCAAACTCGTTTTTAGTAAGCTGCGATTCAGAAAACAACACAAACTCAGATGCAGACAATTCTACAGCAGAGTTGAGTATCAATCTGGATGCAAATCTTCAAACAATGGAAAGTTTTGGCGCTTCTGATGCCTGGCAATGTAATTTTATAGGAAGAAATTGGCCTTCGGATAAAAAAAATAAAATAGCCGATTTACTTTTCAGTAAAGAATTAGATGCAGAGGGAAATCCAAAAGGAATTGGATTATCATTATGGCGTTTCAACCTTGGTTCAGGAAGTGCTGAGCAAGGTGATGCAAGTGATATTACAGATGAATGGAGACGTACAGAATGTTTTACCAATGATGGAGTTAGCTATAACATGAACAAACAAGCCGGTCAGGTTTGGTTTATGAAAGCAGCAAAAGAGCGTGGCTTAGAGAAATTACTGGCTTTTACCAATAGTGCTCCGGTGTATTTAACACAAAACGGAAAAGCGCACGCATCCATCAAAGAATTTTATAATTTAAAAGATGGAAAATGGTCGGAATTAGCTGATTTCTGGACTAACTCTTTGGATAAACTAAAATCAGAACACGGTTTAACAATCGATTATGTGTCTCCCTTTAATGAGCCACAATACGAGTGGGACGGTTCAGGACAAGAAGGTTCACCGGCAACGAATACCAATATCTACAGTTTTGTAAATGTCCTTTCTCCAAAATTACAATCAAAAGGATTGACTTCTCAGATTGTGGTAGGAGAAACAGCAGCTTACGAGCACTTATACAAAACGGTTTCTGGTAAAGAAAACAGATCAAACCAGATCGATTATTTCTTCGGAGTAAATTCGGCTAAAAATATTGCAGGATTACCCAACGTAAAAAAGACCATTTCAGGACACAGTTACTGGCAAGCATGGCCTTTGACAGAGTTGGTGTATTCAAGACAATTGGCAGCAACAAGAACGCAGTCAGTTCCTGGATTAAGCCTTTGGTCATCAGAATATTGTGTTTTAGAAAGCCCTGGAACTGCTGAATTACCAGGCGGAGCAGGTCCGGGAAGAGATTTAGGAATCCAGACTGCACTTTGGACAGCTCGTATTATCAGTACAGATATTGCCGTTGGTGGTGTTTCATCATGGCAATGGTGGACCGCTATTAGCCGCGGAGATTACAAAGACGGTTTAATTCACGTAGATGATGGTTCAAGCAACGGAGCCGGAAATGCAGATTATTGCAAAAACGACGGTTTTGTCAGAGATGCAAAAACACTTTGGGCATTAGGAAACTTTTCATTCTTCGTAAAGCCGGGAATGGTCAGAGTGCAGATTCCAAGTGTTGATAATGCCACTTCGGTCAATGGTGTAATGGTAACTGCATACAAAGATGCGACAACAAAAAAAATAGTAGTTGTAGCAGTAAACGTTGGCAAATCGGCGAAAGCCTATAAACTGAACCTTTCAGGCGGTGCATTAACAGATAATAAATTGACACCTTATACAACTTCTGAAACTTTGAGTTTGAAAAAAGGAACCGCTGTTGAAGCTTCTGGTTTTGAAATTCCGGCGAAGTCAATTGTGACTTATGTAGGGACATATAAATAAGAGTAAAAAATTAACCGCAAAGCGCTCAAAGAAAGACCGCAAAGGTTCGCAAAGCTGATATAAACTTTGCGAACCTTGCGAAAACTTAGCGTCTTTGCGGTTGAAAAAACAAAAAGAATAAATGAGAAAAGTATACATCTCGCTTTTATTGGTCATGAGTTCGCTGTCGTATGCACAGCGAACCGTAACCATTAGCACTGATAATGTAGTACAAACCATGGACGGTTTTGGAGGCTCTGATGCCTGGAGATGCCAGTTTGTGGGTAAAAATTGGCCGGAACAAAAAAAGAATGCCATTGCCGATTTACTTTTTAGCAAAGAAATCGATGCACAGGGAAATCCAAAAGGAATCGGACTTTCGATCTGGAGATTTAATCTGGGTGCGGGAAGTACAGAGCAAGGCGAAAAAAGTAAAGTTTCGGACGAGTGGAGAAGAAGTGAATCTTTTTTGCAGGCAGATGGCACTTACGATTTCAATAAACAAGAAGGACAAAGATGGTTCCTGCAGGCGGCGAAAAAGCGTGGCGTGGAAAAATTCCTGATTTTTACCAATAGTGCGCCGGTTTACATGACCAAAAACGGATTATCTTTTGCATCTGAAAAGAATAAGCTGAATCTAAAAGATGGCGCAATTCCAAAATTTGCCGATTTTCTAGTTCAAAGTATTCAGGGATTGGAAAAGAAAGAAGCAATCAAATTTGATTATGTAAGCCCGATCAACGAGCCGCAATGGGAGTGGATGCCAAAACATGGCGACACCAACAGTCAGGAAGGAACTCCGGCAACCAATCAGGAAATTTACGATTTGACCAAATCACTTTCGCAAAAACTCAAAGCCAATAAAATGAATACAGAAATAGTCATTGCCGAAGCCGCCCAAATCGATTATTTATACGAAAATGTAAATTCGGAAAACCGCGATAAGCAAATTGATTATTTCTTTGGAAAAACAAAAACAAACGTTTCAAAATTCCCAAATCTAAAAAACGTCATTTTAGGACATAGTTATTTTACCACCTGGCCAATTGAAAGACAGGTTTTAAGCAGAAAATTAATTGCCGCCAAGATCAAAGAAAATCCGGGATTAAAATACTGGCAATCGGAATATTGTATTTTAGAGAATCCTGGAGAAGCTGAAATTCCTGGCGGTTCAGGCGGAGGAAGAGATTTAGGAATGCAGACGGCTTTATTTGTAGGACGTTTGATTCACAATGACATTGCTGTTGCCAATGCCGCTTCATGGCAATGGTGGACATCGCTAACACGTGTTGATTACAAAGACGGTTTGATTTATCTTGATGACGGAAAAAGCAACGGAGGAACAGCGCCGGATTACGTAAAAAATGACGGAGAATTTCACGATTCAAAATTACTTTGGGCTTTAGGAAATTACTCTTTGTTTGTACGTCCGGGAATGCTTAGAATCGATGTTCCCAACCAAAACGATCTCGAAGCAGCAAACGATGTAATGCTAACCGCTTACAAAGATCTCGAAAACAAAAAGCTAATTGTAGTGGCTGTAAACGTTGGAAAATCAGCCCAGAAATACAAATTCAATTTATCGAAAGGAACTGTGAAAAACAATGATTTTACACCTTACATAACCTCAGATAATTCGAATTTGAAAAGAGCAGCAACTCAAAAAATCGGCAATCTCGAAATTCCCGCAAAATCGATAGTGACCTTTGTGGGGGAGCTACAATATTAAAAAGTTTCAAGTTTCAGGTTTCAGGTTTTGAGTCGCAGTGACAGTCTTAGTTCAAGCCTGAAACCTGAAACAAAAAATAATAATTAAAAATAACAAAAGCTTAGAATCTTAGATTCTCAGCACTTTAGCACCTTAAAAAAAAATGTTTACAAAAAAGATCTTACTTCCCGTATTTCTCTTCTCGTGTTTGTCTGCATTCAGCCAGATCTCGTTTGGAGATTCAAAGAAAATCAATGACAACTGGAAATTCAATCTTCAGGATACCCCGGATGCTCAAAAACAAGCTTACAACGATAGCAAATGGCAGTCAGTAAACGTTCCTCATGACTGGAGCGTAAAAGGACAATTGAGCCCAACATTGGCTAGTTGTACCGGTTTCTTGCCAGGCGGAATTGGCTGGTATCGTAAATCAGTTACGATTCCTCAAAGTAAAACGGGCCAAAAAGTCTATTTGTATTTTGAAGGCGTTTACAACAGAAGCGAAGTTTTCATCAACGGACATTCATTAGGAAAACGTCCAAACGGTTATATTTCTTTTGCTTATGATGCCACTGCGTATGTAAAATATGGTGGAGAAAATACGATTTCGGTTCGTGTAGATCACAGTCAAAGTGCCGATTCAAGATGGTACACAGGTTCAGGAATTTACCGTGACGTGTGGTTGGTATATTCTAATGAGGTCCATATTGCACAATGGGGCGTTTATGCATATCCAGAAGTAAAAAAAGGAACAGGAACACTAAATGTTGAGGTTGAAGTAGAAAATGGTTCAGCAGCAAAATCAAGTCTTACAGTAGTAAATGAACTGATCTCAAAAGACGGAAAATCGGTTGGAAAATCTTCATCTAAAGTAGAGATTGCAGCCAATAAAAGCGGAAAAATCTCCACTAAAATAAATGTAAAAAATCCGCAATTATGGGATTTAGAGAATCCGAATCTATATCAACTTAAAACAACTGTTTTTAAAGACGGAAAACAAATTGACGAAACGCTAACCAAAACCGGTTTCAGAGATTTCAAATTCGATCCTAATAATGGTTTTGCATTAAACGAAAAATGGATGAAAATGAAAGGTGTTTGTCTGCACCACGACGCGGGAGTTTTAGGATCTGCAGTACCAAGAGAAGTTTGGGAAACAAGATTGAAAACATTAAAAGAAATTGGTGTAAATGCAATCCGTACCAGTCATAATCCGCAAGCGCCTGTTTTCTACGAACTGTGCGACGAGTTAGGAATATTGGTTTTAAACGAAGCTTACGACGAATGGGAATTTCCAAAACGCAAATGGCTGGAAGGATGGAATTACGGAACTCCGGGATTCGAAGGTACCTTTGATATTTTTGCAGACTATGCAGAGAAAGATCTGGAAGATTTTGTACGTCGTGACAGAAACCACCTTTCGGTTTTTGCGTGGAGTATTGGTAATGAGGTAGATTATCCAAATGATCCTTATTCTCACCCGGTTCTCGATAAAGGAAAAGACGGATTCGGACAAGCCAATTACGGTGGTTACAAAAAAGATGCGCCAGATGCTATGCGTCTTGGAGCAATTGCAAAACGTTTGGTAGCTGCGGTTAAAAAATACGACAAATCACGTCCAACAACTGCTGGTTTAGCCGGAGTTGCAATGTCTAACGAAACAGAATATCCAGGTGCTTTAGACATTACAGGATATAATTATACGGAAAGCAAATACCAATCGGATCACGAGAAATACCCAAACAGAGTTATTTTTGGAAGTGAAAATGTTCACGATATGGAACCTTGGTTAGCGGTAAAAAACAACAAACACATCTTTGGACAATTCTTATGGACAGGAATTGATTATTTAGGAGAATCAGGAAGATGGCCATCAAGAGGTTTTTACTCAGGATTGGTTGATTTTGCAGGAGTAATCAAACCTAGAGGATATTTCCGTCAGTCACTTTGGTCAGATAAACCAATGACATATATCGGAACTTATCCATTAAAAGATGTAAAAGATGTTTCCAAAGATGCATGGGCTATTTGGAATTACACTCAAGGTGAAAAAATTCGCGTAGTGGTGTATACCAATGCAGCCAAAGCACGTTTAGAACTGAACGGAAAAGTAGTGGGTGAAGCAAAAGCTTACGACGAAAAAACCGGAATTATCTATTGGGATATTCCATTTGCTTCAGGAAAATTAGAAGCAATTGGTTTAAGCAAAGACGACAAAGAGGTAAGCAGATATGCTATTTCGACTACGCAACAACCTGTAGAGTTAACAATTGCAGACAAAAACATCACAATTTCTAAAGATAAAGGAGTTGCTAAAATCATGGTTCAGGTGAAGGATCAAAACGGTTTGCCGGTTATGCTTTCGGATAATGAAGTTACCTGCACCATTAGCGGACCTGGAGTTTTATTAGGACTAGAGGCAGGAAACAACAGCGACATGACTGATTATACAGATAATGTACAAAGAGTATATCACGGTCATATTGCCGCGTACATTCAGGCAACTGGAGAAGCTCAGCCTATAAAAGTAACCTTTACAAGTCAGTGGTTAAAACCCGTTGAAGTTACCATTAATGTGAAATAATAAAATCGGCAAGACTTAACAGGTTTTTAAAACCTGTTGAGTCTAAGAAAATGTCTAAGAAATAAATAAATCAACACAAGTAAAATTTATTACAATTCACTTTAATTTGTGATAAAAAAGGAACCTGTCTGTTTATACAGGCAGGTTCTTGTGTTTAAGGACTAAATTTTATTATATTTGAAGTGTATGTTTTACATTTATTAATTTTTACAAGCTTAAAATGAAAATAAAAAATACAATTGCTTTGGCAATAGGCGTTGTTTTAGCATCTGTTTCATCGAATGCTCAGAGCACAACATTCAAAAAAGAGGAATTCAAACAATGGGCACAAACTCCGCCAATGGGTTGGAACAGTTGGGACTCTTACGGTTCGACAGTAGAAGAACACGAAGTAAAAGCCAACACCGATTATATGGTAAAAAACCTGAAAAAATTTGGCTGGGAATATGTCGTAGTTGATATCAGATGGTTTGTAGAAAATGACAAAGCAGGAGGATACAATCAAACAGATCCACGTTATGTAATGGATCAATACGGAAGATATTTGCCGGCTTTAAATCGTTTTCCATCTGCAAAAGACGGACAAGGATTTAAACCTTTGGCAGATTACATTCATAAAAAAGGATTGAAATTCGGGATTCACATTATGCGCGGAATTCCTAAAAAAGCCGTTGAAGACAAATTGCCTATCAAAGGTACAAACGGAATTACCGCTGATCAGATTTACTCAACAGCATTACAATGCGAATGGTTAAGAGACAATTATACCGTTGTTGCAGACAAGCCGGGAGCACAGGAGTACTATGATTCATTATTTGAATTGTACGCACAATGGGGCGTTGATTTCATCAAAATTGATGATTTATCAAGACCGTATCACCAAGGAGAAATCAACCTGATTAGAAACGCGATAGACAAATGCGGACGTAAAATTGTATTGAGCACTTCGCCGGGAGAAACTCCTATCGAAGCCGCACCACACGTAACCACTCACGCCAATATGTGGAGAATGGTAGACGACGTTTGGGACACCTGGCCACACATTACACATCTGATGAATGTAGCTCAAAAATGGTATCCTTACATTGCGCCGGGAACATGGCCAGATTGCGATATGATTCCCCTTGGACGTATTTCACTCAGAGGAGAACGTGGCGAAGACAGAATGTCGCGACTCACAAAAGACGAGCAATATACTTTGATTACTTTCTTTAATATTTTTAAATCGCCGTTGTTTTTTGGAGGAGATTTACCAAGTAACGACGCTTTCACTTTATCATTATTAACCAATAAAGAAGTGGTAAAAATGCACAATGAAAGTACCGATGTAAAACAACTTTTCCAGAAAGACGCAAAAATAGCGGTGACTTCAAAAAATCCAAAAGATGCAAGTGTTTATCTGGCGTTGTTCAATATCTCGGATACGGCGACAGAAACGATTTCGGTAAATTTATCAGATCTTGGAATTTCAGGTTCGGTTCAGGCTGTTAATTTATGGACAGGGGAGAAATCGACAGTTTTAGCTACGGCAGTTTCAGCAGAATTAAAACCTCATAGCTCAGTACTTTTTCAATTAAAAGCTAAAAAATAATGAAGAAGTTTTTACTGGGTCATCGAATTCTGATTGTACTTTTTGCAGTTTTTGTTTCATTTGCATTTGGTTTAAAATCAAAAGAAGACAAACCAGGCAAGGTATATCTTTTCGCGTACTCCACATTAAAAAATAATGGAAAAAACGGACTTCATTTTGCCTGGAGTACAGATCAGAAAAACTGGTTTGGCGTAGGTCCTGAACATTCTTTTTTAAAATCAGATTATGGGAGTTGGGGACCAGAGGGTAAATCAATGTCTGAAGCTTTTTTAATTGAAGATAATAACGGAATTTTTCATTGTTTTTGGGGAGTGCAGGATGATGTTTTTGCATCTGCTTCAAGTAAAGATTTGATTAATTGGACAAGACAAAGTTACACTCAGGCAATGAAAAATGTAACAAAAAATGAATCAGGAAAATCAATTATTCAAAACATAAAAGTCAGCAAAAAACAAGGAGAATATACCATTCATTGGAAGACAGATAACGCAAATTACGCTAGTGTTACCAAAGATTTTAAAACATATTCTAAAGCAATAATTGATAACAATAAAGCTCCTGGATTTAGTGAAATTACACTTCAGGGAGAAACTCAAAAAGGAACTATTACTGAAGTTGATTGGACTTTAGTGGATTCGCTGATAAAAAACATGGAATCATCAAAGTTTAGGGACAAACAAGATAATACTTCACCCAAAAGTGATAGTGTAATGTTTGTTGGTCTGAAACCTGTAAGGGCTCAAATTAGCATTGACGCAAAAGATTCTAAAAAAATAAGCAATATGCTTACGGGAATGTTTTTTGAAGATATTAATTATGCTGCAGATGGTGGTTTATATGCTGAATTGATCCAGAATCGTGATTTTGAATATTCACTGCACGATAAAAAAGGCAGCGATAAGAACTGGAATGAAACAATGGCTTGGAGTGGAAATTTTAAGCTGGAAAAGGAAAATCCAATTCACCCTAATAATTCGCATTATGCTGTACTTACAAAGAGTAAAATCAGCAATTCAGGTTTTGACGGAATTCCGCTTAAAGCCAATGAAAAATATAATTTCAGTGCTTTTGCAAAAGGAGCAAAATTTACAATAAAACTAATTGGGGCTAGGGGAGAAACTCTGGCGGAAGCCGCACTAAAACCAAATACTTCGTGGAAAAAAATTAGCGCAGTGTTAAAAGTATCCAAAACAGTAAGCGATGCTCATTTAGAAATTAGTTCTGATGGAGAAGTTGCCCTTGATATGGTGTCTCTTTTTCCTGAAAAAACCTTCAAAAACCGTAAAAACGGACTTCGTGCTGATTTGGCTGAGACCATTGCCGATATGCATCCAAAGTTTGTTCGTTTTCCTGGGGGATGTGTGGCTCATGGCGATGGAATAGGAAATATTTACCGTTGGAAAAATACTATTGGACCTTTAGAGAGCCGAACTCCCATGCGTAATATTTGGGGATATCATCAATCACTTGGATTAGGATATTTTGAATATTTTCAGTTTTGTGAAGATCTGGGCGCGCTTCCTGTTCCGGTGTTGGCGGCAGGAGTTCCGTGTCAAAATTCATCTGACGGTGGTGCCGGACAACAATTTGGTATTGCGATGCAGGACATGGATCAATACGTACAGGATGTTCTGGATTTAATTGAATATGCCAATGGGCCCGTAACAAGTCTTTGGGGTAAAAAACGTGCTGAAGCAGGGCATCCTAAAGCTTTTAATTTAAAATATGTTGGTATTGGTAATGAAGATTTAATTAGTGATGTTTTTGAAGAACGTTATAGAATGATTGTAAAAGCCGTGCAGAAAAAATATCCGGAAATTATCATTATTGGTACTGTTGGACCCTTTTTTGAAGGCACAGATTATAACGAAGGATGGGCAATTGCCAATGATTTGAAACTGCCAATTGTAGACGAACATTATTATCAAAGTCCGGGTTGGTTTATCAATAACCAGAATTTTTATGACAGCTACGACCGTTCTAAATCAAAAGTGTATTTGGGAGAATATGCATCTCGTGGTAATAAATTTTACAATGCTTTGGCCGAGGCTCTATATCTTACTGCTATTGAGCGAAATGGCGATGTAGTTACAATGGCTTCTTATGCACCTTTATTAGCGCGTGAGAAACACACACAATGGAATCCTGATTTGATTTATTTTACAGGAAATGAAGTAAAACCAACAGTAAATTATTTTGTACAGAAATTGTACGGAGAGAATCCGGGTGATATTTATTTGCAGCATAAAATAAAATTATCAGATGCTAGTAATGAAGTTCATAAGCGAATTGGCGTGTCAGTGGTTCGGGATAATGCTTCGGGAGATTTGATTGTAAAGTTGGTCAATATGCTTCCGGTTGCTGTGATTCCGTCAATAGATGTATCGAATTTAGCGACAACTGAAAATGCAGGTTATACTACATTTTCAGGAAATCCTGAGAGCACAACTGCCAGACCAATATCTCAAACTATTACAGTAAAGGAAGCCTTTTCAAAAGAATTGCCTGCTTATTCATTTACTGTGATTCGTATTAAAACTAAATAATTTTTCGACTATTTAAAGTTATTTTTTAAAAGTTGAAAAACCATAAACAGAATAGATAATGAAAAAAACACATTTTAGCCTTGTATTATTTTTAGTGATTTTGAATTTCTTACAAGCCCAGAATACTCCAAAAGGAACTCCGCCTGTAATTGCTGATAAAGATTTAACAGCTTACTTGTTTGTGTACTTTACAGGAAATTCTGTAGAAGAAGAAGCAGTACGATACGCCATAAGTGCCGATGGGTATCATTATTATCATTTAAATAATAACAAACCGGTGATCGACAGTAAAGTGATTAGTTCAACAGGAGGTGTTCGTGATCCGCATATTTTGCGTGGCGATGATGGTAAAACATTTTATATGGTCTTGACCGATATGACTTCGTCTAAAGGCTGGGACAGTAACCGCGCGATGATTTTGCTTAAAAGTACTGATCTGGTAAAATGGGAAAGCAATGTTGTAAATATTCAAACTACTTTTCCTGGAAATGAAAACCTGAAACGTGTTTGGGCGCCACAAACCATTTACGATGCTAAAGCAGGAAAATATATGATTTACTTCAGTCTGCAATATGCAGGAGGTCCCGATAAAATTTATTACGCTTATGCCAATAAAGATTTCACGGCTCTGGAAAGCGCTCCAAAATTGTTATTTGTACCAAAATCACAGAGAGCTTCTATTGACGGAGATATTATCGAAAAAGATGGCGTATACCATCTTTTCTATAAAACCGAAGGCGGAAAGGCCGGAATAAAAGTGGCCACAACAACAGATCTAACTTCAGGGAAATGGATTGAAAACGACAATTATCTGCAACAAACTAATGATGGGGTTGAGGGGTCAAGCGTTTTCAAACTCAACAATTCTGATGATTATATCCTGATGTATGATGTATATACCAAAGGAAAATATCAGTTTACCAAAACCAAAGACCTGGAGAACTTTACAGTAATTGACAATGATATTTCGATGGATTTTAATCCACGTCACGGAACTATTTTACCTATTACCCGCTCTGAGTTGAAAAAACTTATTGCCAAATGGGGAATGCCGGAAAAATTTCCAAAAATAAATAATAATCCGGTTCTTGAAGGGTATTATGCTGATCCTGAGATTTTATATTCAAACAAAACTAAGAAATATTATATCTACCCAACCAGCGACGGATTCGATGGCTGGTCAGGAAATTATTTTAAAACCTTTTCATCAGATAATTTAACCGACTGGAGAGACGAAGGAATTATTGTAGATCTTAGAAAAGATGTAAGCTGGGCCAACAGAAACGCCTGGGCACCTTGTATTGTCGAGAAAAAGATCAAAGGAAAATACCAATATTTCTATTATTTTACAGCGGCTCAAAAAGTGGGCGTAGCTTTCTCAGAGAATCCTACTGGACCTTTTAAAGACAGCGGAAAAGCTCTGATAAGCACAAGACCCGAAGGTATCAAAGGCGGTCAGGAAATCGATCCGGATGTTTTTACAGATCCTAAAACAGGTAAAAGTTATCTCTACTGGGGTAATGGATATATGGCCGTTGCTGAATTGAATGCCGATATGATTTCGCTTAAAGAAGGAACTACAAAAGTCATTAAAGTAGACAATACATATAGAGAAGGAACGTATGTTATTTACAGAAACGGACAATATTATTTCTTGTGGAGCGAGGACGATACCAGAAGCCCAAATTATAAAGTAAGATATGGAGTTTCTAAATCGCCTTTAGGGCCAATAGAAATTCCTAAGAATAATATTGTCATACAAGGAAATCCTGGTCAGGGAATCTATGCAACGGGACATAATTCGGTTTTGCAAGTTCCAAACAAAGACCAGTGGTATATTGTGTATCATCGATTTTCATATCCAACAGGAATAAAAATGGGAGATGCTGGCGGATTTCATCGTGAGGTTTGCATCGATAAACTGGAGTTTAATCAGGATGGGACTATTAAAGAAGTAATTCCAACTCATTTGGGCATAAAAGCAATTAAATAATTTTATATATTAATTTTGGTCAGTAAGGGCTATTTCTTTCGATAGAAATAGTCCTTATTTTTTTTGTATGATTCTAAAAAACAGGTGTAGTAGAAAAATGTTTTCATAAACTAAATAGTAAAGGGCGGGGAACTAATTGGAAGTAAAAATTTACATTTTGGATTTAATTACAACTTTTAGTTATATTCTATAAGAGGGTTTGTAGGAAAAAAAAACGAGATAATGCGTAATATTGCGAAGATGAATATTGTTTTAAAATAATTAAATGAAATCGTTGTTTTAACCGTTTCTATTAATTCTTTACTACAATAAAATGCATAATTTTTTTTAAATAATCCCCCCAATTATTATGTTCTTTACACTTACTCATGACCTAGTTCAATTTCAGTATGGATCAAATCAGTGGCAATACAGCTATAATGAGATTGTAGAACTTGGTTTACTCAAAAAAAAGAAGACTTACCTTCTTGAAAATTGCGCTTTTATTGCAGTAACAGCCTTAGCGTATTATTGCATGGTTTTCTCTAATTTATCTGAGTTGTATTATTTAGGGCCTACCTTACTGGTATATACAATTCTTATTATTTTGAGATTTCACAACGACATTGAATTTGAATATTATGTCATTGTCAAAGATATCTATAAAAAAGAAACCAAAGTAAAAATCAATGGTATGGATCGTTCTGTAATAGGAAAACAGATCGATCATTTCTTAACTCTGAATTTTAATCGATTATTACAGAAAACAAAAAACAACCTATAAAATTAAGCCATGTTATTATCAGGAATTTCCCCTTACGATTTAGTTTTGATGGCTGCGGCTATTTTATATGGTTTTATTATTACCACTAAAAAAAAATGAAAACACACTATTACACTAACCTACTATTGTGGTAGTATGAAATTAAACCTAATAGTATAGCTGTACTACTAAAAGTTTAATACCGGTCAGTTTTAGCTATACAAAATACCCCAAATAAAATTATGACCACTTCGATAAAAAATAAAATCAAAAGCATTAGAGAATTAAAAAATTATACCCAGGAATATATGGCGGATCAACTAGGAGTTACACAGGCAGGTTATAGTAAAATTGAAAAAGGAAAAACGATTCTTTCCTATGTAAAATTGGTCGAAATTGCCCGTATTCTCGAAGTTAGTGTAGAGGATGTTATTAGTTTTGACAGTCAGAGATATTTTAATAATGTCAATAAAGTTAGAGGAAACAATAACGGAAGTATTCAAATTAATTCAGACAATAGTGCTGCTCTTAAGGTGCTTTATGAAGATAAAATAAAGCTTTTAGAAAAATTACTACTTAAAACAGAAGAAGAATTATGTCGTTATAAAGACAGATTTGGACAAATCTAAAAACAAAAAACGGGGCAGTATAACCCCGTTTTTTCTATAATTATAAAATCTATTATTATACTGTTTGATCATCTGTAGTTGCCTCGGACGCATTTGTTTTGACAGATGCAATTCCGTTATCTCTGGCGCTTGTACTTTCATACATTTCGCTCGATCCAATGATTTGACCGTTGCTGGCTTTTAAATTGAAGTACGGTTTTCCGCTTTTAGATTCCAGCTTATCAAATTTAGAATCATCCTTGGAATTGGTTTTCACAGATTCAATTCCGTTTAAGCAAGCTGCCTTTGTCGTATAACCTTCGCTGGTTAAAATAGTCTGGCCATTACCTGCCTTTAAATTAAATTGGAATTCACCATTGGTTCTTTTAGTAATTACAAATTTTCCCATGTAGTTTTATTTAAGTTAAATATTATTTATTTTGCTACAGATAAAAATACAAAACTTGATTATATAAATCATACAAATACAAAAAATAATTGATTTTTAAGGTGTTAATAAACAGTAGGTTTTGGTTCAATTAATTCCCCATTCTAAAATCTGACACACTTTTTTGATCCAGGCTAATGTCTTCAAAAATACTTTGTGTTCCTTTATCGACAGGACATTGTGTACTGATTCCCATCCAGATTGTTTTAGGATAATTGTTTTTGTACAAACGAACCATTTGCCAGTTTTTCTTATCCAAAGAATAATAACTAGCCACCGTACGGGTGTCAGATGATATTTTCATATAAATCGTTGGATTCTGGACAACATCATGATTATTATCGTCCGAAGTGCCAATGGTACGTACCGTTACCACACGATGATTGCCGCGTTCGTCTTGCTCGAAACAAAATTTTTGGTAGAAATTATCATTGACATAAATATATAAAACACCTGCATTGTACAATCCTTTCTCTGTAAACTCAGGGGTTACCTTAGCAATTAAAGTAAAAGGTTTTGTATTATCGACTCTCGATAGCAAAATAGGAGCACTATTGTTGGATAATTCGCCATTGGGATCAGAAAAATAATCTTTCTTTTCACCTGCGCGGAAAATTACTTTGCCATTTGTATCGGCTCTTGCCAAAGTATCAGCCCCATTAATGGATTTTGTAAAATGAATATTAGCAAGTTTAATATCGCAAGGACTGCCGTTTACAAAGGCAGAATCTGTTTTTTGGCTGTTTTTTGAAGTTACTTCTGATACTTCTTTTTGGTTATTGTTTCCGCAGGCCGATAATAAAGTTAAACCGGATAAAACGCAGAAAACATAAAATTTTGATTTCATAAAGTGCTTTTTTTAAATAGAAAAATTATATTTTAGTTTATCAAAAATACCATTGCTTTCCAGAAGCCACAATACGTAAAATTAACCATTTTTAATCCTGTTTATGTCAAATGTATCCGTCGAGAGTCAATTATCAGCCACTTTATTAGAACAAACATTTTCGATAGAAGAATGCAATGATATAGAAACCTTCAAAAAATTAGTAGCAGGATATGTAAGCCTGGATCAATGCGTGGCCGTTTTATCTGATTTTCAAGCTGATTGCAGTTATATTTATGCCGGTAATTTCGGCAAAGTATTTGGTTTACCGGCAGAAAACTCCGTGATCGATTCTGCCTTCGAAGAATGTATTTTTACCAAAATTCATCCTGACGATTTAATCGAGCGTCATGTTTTGGAACTCAATTATTTTCAATATCTAAAAACACTGCCTTATCAGGAGAGTCATAAATACAGTACATCGAGCCGTATTCGTACTCAAAATATACTGGAGAATTGTGCCTATATCAATCACAGAACCATTTATCTAAAAAGCTTTAGTAATGGAAGTGTGTGGCTGGCATTGTGTCTTTACGCGCCATCGGCAGATACCCAACCCCGTTTAGGAATCGACCCTAAAATAGTAAACATTGAAACCGGTGAGGTTATTGCGATCGAAAAATACAAACATTACCAGCGAACCCTGCTCTCCAAAAGAGAACTCGAAATCCTGACACTTGTAGCAAAAGGAAGCAACAGCACACAAATTGCAACACAACTCAATATTTCGGTTTATACCGTACGGCGCCACAGGCAAAATATTATCGAAAAAATGAAAGTAGCCAATACTACCGAAGCGGTAAAAACAGCTATGGTTATGGGAATCATATCGATTTAAATATCATGGTTAAAAATATTTTTTTTTGAATTAATACTTTAAGAGATTTAGATCTTCGGCAAAAAAATAATTAGCTATTTTTGTTAAGCACGATTTATTAATATGAAGGAAATAAGCGAGATTCTAAAAGCACATTCCCAGGCAAAAGCTACCGGAAAAAAGACAGCACTTGCCACTGTGGTAAAGGTCGAGGGTTCATCTTACCGTCAGCCCGGAGCACGAATGCTCGTTACCGAGGATGGCTTGCTTACAGGCGCCATTAGCGGAGGCTGTTTAGAAGGCGATGCATTGCGAAAAGCGCTTCTTTCAATCCATCAGCAACAAAACAAATTAATTACTTATAATACAAGTAATGAAGATGATAGCGAAGTAGGTTTGCAATTAGGTTGCAACGGAATTGTGCATATCCTTTTTGAATATATTGATGATGAGGTCGGGAATAATCCAATTAAGCTTTTGCAGCAATTAGAACTGGAAAGAAAAGATGCTGTCATAGCAACCGTTTTTTCATTAAAAAGACAAGCGACTCAGCAAGGAACCATATTGTTTTACAGGGAAAATGAAGCCCCAATCTACAGAAGTGATAGTATGTCTGATATTCTGGAAGATGTAAAACAGGCATTGAATACCAAAACAACATTGATAAAAAAACTTCACGATGAGCAGCAGAATGAGCTTTTGGCAGATTATATAAATCCTCCCGTTTCTCTTATTATTGTTGGAGCAGGAAATGACGTTCAGCCATTGGTAAAAATGACTTCGTTATTAGGTTGGGAAATTACCATTGGCGAAGGCCGAGCCACACATGCTACAAAAAAGAGATTTCCCCAAGCCAAAGAGATTTTAGTTGTAAAACCCGAACAATTATTAAAGAATATAATTATCGATCAACAGACTTATTTTGTCCTGATCACCCACAATTATAGATATGATTTGGCAGTTTTAAAACTTCTGGTAAAAACCAATTGTAATTATATTGGAATTTTGGGTCCAAAAACAAAACTCAATCGTATGCTCGATGATTTAAATAACGAAGGCATAGAATTGACTGACGAAAAACTAAACACCATTTACGGCCCAATAGGACTTGATTTGGGAGCAGAAACATCAGAAGAAATAGCCTTATCGATCCTGGCAGAAATTAAAGCAGTGATGAGCGGTAAGCAAGGTATTTCATTAAAATATAAAACAGAAAAAATACATACTCCAACCAATAGAATTTGTGTGATATGAATGAGCTAACAGGAATTGTTGTTTTAGCAGCCGGAAGCTCCTCAAGATTGGGACAACCCAAACAATTGCTTTGGTATAAAAATACTTCTCTTTTAAAAAACACAATTTTCCAAGCTTCTCAGATACCAAATACTACAATTATAGTCGTGACAGGATCGAATCACGAATTGATCCAAAAAGAAATTATAGGTCCCAAAATAAAAACAATTTTTAACTCTGATTGGGAATTGGGTATGTCGTCTTCTATTGTAAAAGGTTTAAAAGAATTGCTAGGCCTAAATCCTGATATCAAAAAAGTAATTTTAGCAGTTTGTGATCAGCCCTATCTTACAAGTATAGTGTTTGAGAATCTGATAAGCGAACATCAAAAAACACAAAAAGGAATTGTAGCCTGTACATACTCAGAAACTTTAGGAACCCCAGTACTTTTCGCTAAAAAATATTTCAACGAATTACTACAACTAAAAGGCCAGGAAGGCGCAAAAAAAATAATCAATAGATTCTTAGAAGATACCATTGCAGTTCCTTTTGAAAAAGGAAATATAGATATCGATACCATAGAGGATTATAATGAGCTTATTTCTTAAGGAGGTTTAAAGGTTCAAAGAGGCAAAGGAACAAAGATTCAGAGTAAAAAAAAACAATAAAGGATTGAGATAGGGTACACAAGGATAGTTTAATCTTAGTCTGATAAAGTAACAATTTGAGTTTTCAGGAAAATTTCCAAAATATAATTCCGTTTCAGAATCTTAGCGCTTTAGCGACTAAAAAAAATCATCTTAACAGTGAAGAAAAACTAAGATCTCAGCTGTCCTACCAAATCACAAATCCTCTTAATCACTACCAAAATTTCTTCTTCAGTGGTAAATTTTCCTAAACTAAAACGAATCGAATTCAAAGCATTTTCATCAGATAACCCCAAAGCCTTTAACACATGCGAAGGTTCAGAAGTAACAGCAGAGCAGGACGAACCATTAGAAACCGAAATATTTTGCAAAGCCAGAATCAGACTTTCAGAATTCACTCCCGGAAAGCAAATATTCGACGTATTATATATTCTGTTGGTGGTGTTTCCGTTTACAAACGATCCTTCAATTTGTAGTAAAGATTTTTCTAGCTGATCCCTAAGATTTTTTATTCTTTCCTGATCTGTTTTCATTTCCTCTTGGGCAATTTCACAAACTTTTCCCAAACCAATAATTCCAGGAATATTTAGCGTTCCGCTGCGTAATTTTCGTTGTTGCCCTCCGCCGTGTATTTGGGGAGCTAATTTTATTTTCGCTTGCGCGGAAAGATATAAAGCGCCTACACCCTTTGGTCCGTAAAATTTATGTGCCGAAAGAGCCAAAAGATCAATCCCTGATTTTTGTACATCAACAGCCATTTTTCCAACAGCCTGGGTGGCATCGCACATAAAAAGAGAATTTTTAGAGTGAACGATTTCTGCTATTGCATCAATATGCTGAATTACACCAATTTCATTATTGACCATCATTACAATAACCACTAAAGTTTGATTAGTAATAGAGTCATTTAAAAGCTGAAGATCTAAAATACCATCAAAAGTCGCGGGTAAATATGTGAGCTCAAAACCAATACTTTCCATAAATTGACAAGTATCCAAAACAGCTTTATGTTCTGTACTAACCGTAACAATATGTTTCTTGTTTTGATTTACGAGCCCTTTTATAGCCAGGTTGATTGATTCTGTTGCGCCCGACGTAAAAATGATTTCTTCCGGAGTTGCCCCAATTAGGTTTGCAACTTGCCAGGCAGCCTCTTGGACAGCTTCATTTATGTTCAATCCTGCTAAATGAGCACTGCTCGCATTCGCATAGGAATCAGTAAAATAAGGAAGCATGGCATTAAGTACACGTTTATCAAGTGGAGTTGTAGCGTTATTATCGAGGTAAATGGGTTGCTGTAGGGACATTTTTAAATTCTTAATAAAGTAAAAATACAATTTAGTAATTAAAATCTAATTTTTTTAATGATTCTAAATTGTATTTAAAATGGTGTTTATGTGAATTTTGTAATTTTTTGTCACATAGGATTCTTAAATTTGTTAGGAGTAACATTAGATTTTACTAATTTAAAAACAGTATTCATGGCTGCCAAAAAAACAATTACTAACAAAGCAGTAGAAGAAGAATCCAGTTCTTCCCGACGTGATTTTATAAAAAAATCAGGCTTATTTACTGCGCTTGCTTTGACTCCGCCTTCATTGGTGATGGCTTCTGATAATAAATGGGATGAAAAAATCGCAGAATATTTAGAGACCGTTCCCTTATCACTTGAAGTAAATGGCGTAAAGCACAATATAAATGTTGAGCCCAGAACCACGCTGCTTGATTTATTACGAGAACAATTGTTACTTACCGGAACCAAGAAAGGCTGCGATCATGGACAGTGCGGGGCTTGTACCGTTCATGTAAATGGCACCAGAATACTTTCTTGCCTTTCATTGGCATCCATGCAGCAAAATGCTCAGGTAACCACTATCGAAGGACTTTCAAAAGGAAAAAAACTACATCCCATGCAGGAAGCTTTCATTAAAAATGATGGTTTTCAATGTGGCTATTGCACTCCCGGACAAATTATGTCAGGTATAGCCTGTATCAAAGAAGGTCATGCCAACAGCAGAGAAGAAATAAGGGAATATATGAGCGGAAATATTTGCAGATGTGGAGCTTATCATAATATTGTCGATGCCATTACAGAAGTTAAGGAAGGAGGGAAGCCATTATGAAAAACTTTCAGATCATAAGAGCATTATCATCAAAATCAGCAGTAACTACTCTTGCCAAAGAAAACTCAGCCATGTTTATTGCCGGAGGAACCAATCTTGTCGATTTGATGAAGAAAAATATTGTTGCTCCTGACAAGCTTATTGATATTAATGCAATCGATTTAAAACAAATACAATTCCTGACAGGAAAAGTTTCAATTGGCGCAATGGCCAAAAACAGTCAGGTTGCCGAAGATAAAGTAATACAGGAAAAATACCCTTTACTGGCTTTGGCATTAGCTGCCGGTGCATCGCAACAAATCAGGCATATGGCCAGTGTAGGAGGAAATATGTTACAGCGTACGCGTTGTTCGTATTTTTATAATACCGATATGCCCTGCAATAAACGTACTCCTAAAAGTGGGTGCGGCGCCATTGGCGGATCCAATAGAATGCATGCGATTTTTGGTGCTTCGGATAGTTGCATTGCAGTGCATCCCAGTGATATGTGTGTGGCCCTTGCAGCCTTAGATGCTACTGTTTTTGTTGAAGGTCCTAAAGGGAAAAGAGAAATTAAGTTCACTGATTTTCATAGACTTCCAGGCAATATGCCCGAAAAAGACAATACACTTGAAAATAAAGAAATCATAACTTCAATCGAAATTCCGGATAATAATTTTTCAAAGAACAGTCATTATCTAAAAGTTCGCGACAGAACCAGTTATGCTTTTGCATTAATATCTGTTGCCGTAGGTTTAGATATTCAAAATAATACAATTAAGGATGCAAGGCTTGCAATGGGAGGAGTGGCACATAAGCCATGGCGACTTACAGAAGCAGAAGAATTTTTGAAAGGAAAAACAGTTTCTCAAACCACATTCAGGCAAGCAGCTGATTTGGCTATGCATGGCGCAAGAAGTTACGGTGATAATGATTTTAAACTAACACTTGGACCAAACGCCATTACTGAAGCATTAACAATAGCGGCATCTAAATAATTTGAATTATGAGCAAGACAAGTAATATAAACAGAGTTGACGGATTTGCTAAAGTAACAGGTTCAGCCACATATTCAGCCGAGTATAAAACTCCGGGTGTGGCTTATGCGTGCCTGGTAGGAAGTACGATTGCCAAAGGAAGAATTAAAACCATCGATACAAAAAAAGCCGAATGGGCTCCGGGAGTTTTGGCTGTTATTACACATCTTAATGTCGATAAACCAGTTGGATACGAACAACCCAAAAAACGTGATAATTTAGGTCAGCCACTTCAGATTTTCAAGGATGATTCTGTTCGTTATTATGATCAGCCCATTGCTTTGGTAATTGCAGATACCTTCGAGCGTATGCAATATGCTGCCAGTCTGGTCAAAGCGGATTATCTAAAAGAAGACCACTCGACAGAACTTGAAAAAGTAAAAGATAAAGGAAAAACTCCGGAACGTGCAAAAGATTATCACCGTGGCGTTGAGGACGGCTATAAAAATGCAGAGGTAATTTTAGAAGAAGAATATACCATACCAACCGAAGTCCATAACCCAATGGAACTGGCTAATATCATTGCCAAATGGGACGGAAATAAACCTACACTTTATACCAAAAGTCAGGGTGTAGAAGGAACCCGCAGAAGTGTGGGAGATGTATTTGGGATTCCTGCCGCAGATGTATCTGTAAATTCAGAATATCTGGGAGGTGCTTTCGGGATGGGGTTACACACCTGGCCTTATGAAATTGCAGCCCTTATTGGCGCTAAAAAAATAAACCGCCCTGTAAAACTAGTATTGCATAGAGAACAAATGTTTACCAATGTAGGGTTTCGACCTTATACGATTCAGAAAATGGGTCTGGGTGCAACCAAAGAAGGCAAACTAACAGGATTAACCCATGAAGCCGTGGCAATGACTTCGAGTTATGAAGATTTTATGGAAGGCACTGTAAACATGTCCCGATTTATTTATAATTGTGCCAATGTTTCAACCCGATACCGTATTGTTCCTCTTGACACATGCACACCAATCTGGATGCGTGGTCCGGGAGAAGCAACAGGTTCTTTTGCGTTAGAAAGTGCTATGGACGAATTGGCCCACAAATTAGATATGGACCCAATTGAATTTCGTAAACTCAATTATGCCGAAAAAGATCTTGAACAAAACAAACCCTGGAGCAGCAAATATCTTCTGGAATGCTACGAAGGCGGTATGGAACGCATTGGCTGGAAAAACCGTAAGAACAAACCCGGATCTGTTCGTGAAGGCGAATGGCTTGTTGGTTACGGAATGGGAACAGGAACTTTTGGCTGTTATAGAAGTCCAACTTCAGTGAAAGCTAAATTTTTAACCAATGGTACTTTAGTTTTACAATGCAGCGTAAACGATATGGGGCCCGGAACAGCCACTATGATGACTGCAATTGGTGCAGATGTAATGGGAATGCCAAGTGAAAATGTTATGGTCGAAATGGGAAAAAGCGGTCTTGCAAAAGGACCAACCCAAGGAGGTTCAGCAACGACTTCGTCAGTTGGATCAGCGGTTAATGATTCTTGTCAGTTATTAATCACCAAAGCTATTGAACTGGCTAGTAAATCAGAGCTATTAAAGAATATACCAATTGCTGATCTGGCCTTTGTTAATGGCTTAGTAACTTCAAAAAAAGACAGTTCAAAAAGTGTTTCTTTAGCTTCGGTATTGAACTCGAATAAACTAGCAGAATTAGTAGTAGAGAATGAATCGAAAGCTTCAGAAGAAGCCAAAAAATATTCGATTTACTCTTTCTCTGTACATTTTGTAAAAGTATTGATAAATCCCAACCTTGGAAAAATCAGATTGGCACATGTGGTTTCCTGCGCTGATATTGGAACTGTAATCAACCAGAAAACTTCGGCAGGGCAAATGTATGGCGGAGCAGTTGGTGGAATCGGAATGGGATTGATGGAATCCCTGGAAATCGATCACCGATTTGGCCGTCCGATAAACAATAATTTTGCCGATTATCATGTTCCCGTAAACGCTGATATTGAAAAGCAGGAAGTGTTTTTTGTCAATAAAAAAGATCCAATCAGTAACCCAATGGGAACAAAAGGACTTGGAGAAACCGCTTTGGTAGGAATGGCTCCGGCAATTGCCAATGCAGTATTTAATGCAACAGGAGTACGTGTTAGAGATTTGCCAATTACACTTGATAAAATATTAGAATCATCTGTGGCAACGGCCTAATTATCTCTAAATAAAATCCCTAAAATGTACTGATTTTTCATAACGTTTGTTTTAGGTTTATTTGTATTATATACTTAACCATTATATTAAACAAAAAAAGAGACACTATTTTTTATTTAGTGTCTCTTTATATTTTGTTTCAATTGTAAAGGATTATTTAACCGTAATAGGCAATTCAACAGTTGTTTTATCCCAGCCAATTACCAGATTTGCTAGAGAATCTTTACTTGTAAAAGCAATTGATAATGCTTCGATTACTTCAGATACTGGTTTTACAGGAACCGAAACTCTCACAACATCTTTACTTTCTTCATAAGCATAACCTCCCCATAAATCAAGTTCTTTATTAATGATGATGGTCCATTTGTCTTTTTCAGGAATAGCAAATAAACTATAAGTACCCGCTGCAATTTTTTTACCACCAATTGTTACTGGTTTATAGAATTTGATTTCTGTGTTTTCGTTTGCACCAACTCTCCAAACTTCACCAAACTTTACAACATCACCAAAAATTGTACGTCCTTTTGCAGAAGGTCTTGCGTAAGTAACTTTTACTACAGGATTCGGATTATCAGTTTTTTTGAATTTAACTGCCTTGTTTGGGAAATAAGAAATATCAACCGGACTTGCATCAAGCGGAGCAAATTTTACTACTTCCTGAGCTTGAACTGTAAAGGCAGCAAACAAAGTAACTACCATTAAACTTAATTTTTTCATAGATTACAATTTTTAGAATAACTACAAAGTAAGTTAATAATGAATAAAAATCATATCATTACAGTTTGTTTTTTGTTAATGAATTGATAATAGTTCTTAATTTTTATTATTCATCTTTCTTTTTGGCGTACCAATTCTGCATGATATAAAAAGCTTTCTTCTTTTCACCGTCATTCGAAATTAAACCTTTACGATTATATCCGTCCTGAATTCCCGGAAGCAATCTTTTTGGAGATCTGAAATCTACCAGAATCCATGGGCTTAATCCGCTAAGATGAGGTATTTTTTCGATCATCTTCAAATTCTGAATGTATAAATATTCCTGATATTCCTCTGTCCAGCGTTCGTTTTTTTCTCCGTGAAAACCAGCTTTGGCATCTCCACCAAATTCAGAAACAATTACAGGTTTGTTGTATGGCGTGTCCCAAAAGGTCTTTTCAGCATTTTCTAAATTTCCGCCATACCAGCCCAGATATTGGTTGAAAGCAATAATATCAAGAGATTTACCAATTTCATCATCGATCATTCCAACACCTTTTACATTATGGGTTAATAATGCAGCACTGATTAATCTTGTATTATCCAGTGATTTTGTATGTACCACCAAATTTTTCAGAAACGTATTTCTGGCATCAGAAATAGGGGTTTCATTGGCCATCGACCAAATAATAATACTGGCTCTGTTTTTATCTCTGGTAATGGCCGCTGTCAATTGATCTTGAGCATTTTTATATGTTTTTTCGTTGGTAAATTCCACCGTCCAGTATACGGGAATTTCTTCCCAAACCATTAATCCAAGTTTATCGGCAAGTCTGATAATGTTTTCGTTATGCGGATAATGTGCCAGACGGACATAGTTGCAACCCAATTCCTGAGCCCAGTTTAATAAACGTAAAGCATCTTGTTCAGAATTGGCACGTCCGCCTTTTGCATTTTCTTCATGAATGGATATTCCGCGCAAAAAGAGTTGTTTTCCGTTTAATAAAATTTTGTCTTGCTGAGTTTCAATGGTTCTAAAACCAATATTATCTTTCAGTTTTTGTCCGTTAAAATCAATTACGACATCATACAATTTTGGATTTTCAGGCGACCAGTAAGAGATTTTCTTAGCAGGAATTTCAAAATTTACAATTCCGTTAGCCCCCACTTTTGCTTTATAATTGATTTTTAATTCCGGAATCGAAATCGCCACTTGGTTTTGTGCCGCATTGAAATTGTTGATTTTCACAAAACCAGAAATCAAAGCTGCATTTCCTTTTTTTAACTGAATATTATAATCTTCAATAAACGATTCATTCTCTTCGATTAAAGTAACATCGCGCGTGATTCCGCCATAATTCCACCAGTCGGTATTAACCGTAGGAACATCTTCTTTATGGCGTGTATTATCGACTTTTACCACCAAATAATTATCTTTTGGTTTTATTATCGAAGTTACCTCATAATTAAATGGCGTAAAACCGCCTTCATGAGTGCCCAATTTTTTTCCGTTCAAATAAACATCGGCTTTATAATTAATCGCTCCAAAATAAACAAAAAGACGTTTTTTCTCTTTTAAATCATAATCGAAAGATTTCTTGAACCACACGTTTCCTTCATAATATTTAAGTTCCGGAACCTGCGAATTCCAATCTCCCGGAATATTGATTTTTGCCGATTTATCAAAATCATATTCTACCAATTCCTGTTTGTTTGCAGCATGGTAATTATTAAAAAAAGCACCATTTGATGGTTTTGCCTGTTTATCGTATTGATCGAGGTGAAAGCTGTAAAATCCCGTTTGATAAGGATCGATGATATAATTCCAAACACCGTTTAAGGATGTTGTATTTCGATTAGGAACATTTGAAATTAAATTTTGCGCCTGCCCGATAAAAGCAGTTGTTATTAGTATTAAGGTAATTAGTTTTTTCATTCTTGTATTTATTTTGATCATTTTATATTCTTGGTCACTACTTGTCTTTTCCAGAAGAAGTAGTTAATTCTCGTATGGAAAAATCAGAGAATCGCATTGTTTCATCTTTCATATTAGCGATATCTTTCAAACTGCGATACATTCCCCATTTAGGTCTAATGAAAGAATTATCAGTTCGAATCGTTTGAATATTGGGATTGCTGTAATTCATTAAAACAGTTCCGTCGCTTACTTTTTTTATAGTTATGGCATAAGTTCCTTTTAAAGCAACTTTAATAGTTTCTGTCGCTTCAACCCAGTTTCCTTCAAACAGAGACATATTTACCGTTTGAAATTTTATCATTTTTGTGGCTTCGTCCTTTACATAAATAAGTTCTAGTTTGTTCGAACCATTTGTCATTTTCCTTAAAGTCAAAGTAAACAAAGGATTGCCCGCATCGCCATCGACTGCTTTAATCTGGTGAATATGGGTAAAATCCTTAGTAGGTTTAAAACCTGTAGGTATTTTAAAACGCCATTTGTATTGCACCGTTTCGCTAGTTGTTCCCTTTAAATTATCAGGAGAAGGTTCGAATGACTTTATTTCAACACGCTGCCTGTCCGTTTTACCTTTTACAGGTTCATTGTCCGGAGGCGTATTGGAAACGTGTAAATTAAACTCGAAAACGTATTTCTTCAGATCATTATCATAAACCTCCGTAATATGACGCCCAAAACTGGGATGAATAGCATCTGGAGCTTCTACGGCACCGTTTGTTGTTCCGGGCGCTAATGCTTTTGTAATTAATTCGCAGGTGCTAAGTCCCTCAGGACCATCAGCATTTAAGGTTACTTGTGCATTGGTTGCAAGACTGGTAAGTGCTAAAGCAATTGCGTAGAAGATTGTATTTTTCATAGTTGTTGATCTTTATTATTTTGCGCCTCTGCAACTTTGCGACTAAACCATTAAACCAATTATTAATTCGCAATCTTCAAATATTCCCCTTTAAAACTCTGATTCAAAGCCGTCATTTCAATCGGAATACCTGATCCATCAGGAACCACTTGGATAGAAGCTTTTCCGTTAGCCATTTTTATCGATTCGCTTCCGGTTGGAGTTCCCTGATTTCTCAGGGTTTTTCCACCTTTCAAACACTGAAAATAAACGCTTTCCTCATAATCTAAACAACGTAAATTGTTATTATCAATTGCAATTGCCGTTACCAGATAATTGCCATTTTTTAATTTTTCTGATGATAATTGTAAAGAAGTTGCCGTGTCATTTTTATTGAAACGATAATTTACTTTGATCGTGTCCGAAACTTTTTTTGCGTCTTTTGTTTCTCCAATAGCAATCAGGATGTTTTCGCCTTTTACAAAATTCACATCCCAAGTTAAGCCATTTGCGGGATAAAGCGAAAGGTTTCTTTGTTTTTGTCCCAATGATTTTCCCTGATGAAATAAAGTAACCTTGTCGCAGTTACTAAAAACACTCAACGTTCTTGGCGTATTTTCAGGACCTTGGCGTTCTGTCCAGGTATGCGATTCGATGTAGGTAAAAGGTTCATTGCTCCAGTAACTTTTAAAAACATAATAAGCATCTTTTGGATTTCCGTTACGGTCTACCAATCCTTTTTGATTCATGTATGGAATATCATCTTCTGGTCTTAACGGCGTTGCAAAATCCTTAAATGCCCATTGAACGTTACCCACGAACGTTGGGTCATTCTCGGATATATGCAAGTGCCAGTCGAATAAATCAACGATATAGTTCTCACTCCAATCGCCAATTTGTGCAATATTGGCCACTTTGGTTTGTACAATAGCTTCTTCCCAGCCTTCAGATTTTATAATGTTTTCGCCTGTAATTGGGTTTTCGCTATGACGACCAACGTGACTGTCCCCACCATATTCGGCGTGAATAAAATGCTTGTATTCTTTTTTGTAAAGGTCAATTGCTTTTTGGTAGTTTTTATAACTTCCCGAATACCATCCTGACCAGATCGAAGGGGAGAAGACATCTACAATTTGCGAACCTTCATAATATTTTCTAATGGCCGTTTTTCGCGTTGGATCCATTTTATGAGCGATGTCGTTGAGTTCTGTCAGGAATACATTTGTTTTTTCGGTATTATCTCCGTCAGGAAAATCAGGCAGCCAATTCATTTCGTTACCCAAAGACCAGATAATAATACTTGGGTGATTGTAATTTTGATTGATGATTTCGGCCAGCATATTTTTGGTATTCGTTTGCCAAAGTTCACCGCCAATTCCGCCGCGACACCAAGGCAATTCATCCCAAACCAATAAACCCAGTTCATCGCAGGCCTCATAAACTTCAGGATCTTGCGGATAATGTGCCAAACGAACAAAATTAGCTCCCATTTTTTTAATCGATTCCATATCAGCGCGATGTTGCTCGTTGCTCATTGCAGCACCGACTCCAGCTTGCTCTTCATGACGATGCGTACCACGAATCAGTAATCGTTTTCCGTTAAGGTAAAACGGACCATGATCTTTAAATTCGAACCATCTAAAACCTACTTTCTGGTTTATGCTGTCTCTAACTTGATTTTTCTCTGATAAAAAAGCAGTGACTTTATATAAATTGGGTTTCTCTGTATCCCATAATTCAGGATTCTTTAGATTCTCAAATTTAATGGTTGTTGTTTTATCCGAAACCGGAATTGTTTTACTGGCAATCTTTTTCCCTTTTGGATTTTTAAGAATTACCGTCAACGATAAATCTTTTGCATTTCCAGGATTTACAGTAGAAGCCACAATGTTTAAAGACGCTTTTTTTGTCGAAACTTCTGGTGTTGTAATTTTTAGATTCTCAATATGATTTTTGTATTTAGACAATAACCAGACATCGCGGGTTATTCCGCCATAAATAAAGAAATCACTTTTTTGAGACGGGATAACTTCAATATCATAACTGTTATCCACCCTAACAAAAATGTCGTTGTTTCCTTCTTTGATAAAATTGTTAATATCAATGGTAAAGCCAATGTAGCCGCCAATATGTCCGCCGGCTTCTTTACCGTTTACATATACTTTTGTGGTTACATTCGATCCTTCAAAATAGAGATAATAACGCTTATTTTGATCTATTTGCGGAATGTTTAGCTTTTTTTGATACCAGCTTGCATCGCGCCTGTAACCCGGATTAAGATCAGTCGCATCTTCGGCATTCCAGGTATGGGGTAAATTTAAAGTAGTCCAGTTGGTCGCTTTTTGTGCTTCGCTAAGACTTGGCGTATGATTTTCCAGATATTGCCAATTCTCATTGATATTCATTTTTGTCTGAGCAAAACTGCTGCTCAGACAAATTTGAAAAAAAACAAAAAGTGCAAAAGTATAAAATGTATTGTAGTGGTTTGATGGGTTGTTCATAAATTATAAAGCTTTTTTTGAGGTTCAAAGGTTCAAAGAGACAGAGGCTCATAGGCTAAAAACCTTTGTCCCTTTGCAACTCTGTACCTTTGCTACTTTCTTCTTAGTAATGCTTCCAAAAAATAATAGTCGGCATAGATTATTGGTTCGTCGATTTCGTCGTGTTTTGGCCAGTTTCCGGTGCTGTGATCAAATATAAAAGGCGCATTTATCTTTGGATCTAAAATGTATTTATCCGAATGTAGAGTTGCGATTATTTTATCGGCGAAAGCCAAATAACTGTTGTTTTTAGTGTAGCCGTATAATTCATATAAAGCAGAAGCCATAACGGTTGCAGCAGAAACATCACGCGCCGAATTTGGAATAGCAGGATCTCGAAAATCCCAATACGGAATTCCGTCTTCCGGTAGGTTTTTATCTGTCATAAAAAACTTTGCGGTAGCTTCAGCTTGTTTTAGGTATGCAGGATCTTTGGTGTATCGGTACGACATGGTAAATCCGTAAACCGCCCAGCCTTGCCCGCGTGCCCAAACCGAATGGTCATTATATCCCTGAAGGGTAGTTTTCTTTCTAAGAGCTCCTGTTGTTGGATTGTAATCAATAACATGGTAGCAGCTATTATCGTTTCTAAATTGATTTTTGAGCGTTGTATTGGCGTGCTGAATCGCAATATCCTGATACTTTTTATTACCGGATAGTTTTGTGGCTTCAAAAAGCAATTCGAGATTCATCATGTTATCGATAATTACAGGATAATCCCAAATTTCCTTATTGAAATCCCAAGAACGGATTGCGCCAACTTTTGCATCAAAACGAGTACATAGAGTTTCAGCTCCTTTGATGATGACGTCTTTGTATTCTTGTTTGTTTTCTACTTTTAATGCTTCTCCATAGGCGCAATATACTTTGAAACCTACATCATGAGAATTTCTGTTTACGCTTTCTTTTTTGCTGAAAGGCGTCCATTTTTCGGCTTGTTTTTTATATTCAGAGTTGCCTGTTAAGCGGTACAACTGCCAAAGATTTCCGGCAAAGAATCCGCTTGTCCAGTCTCTTGATGGAACTTTTTTGATCTCATTTGTTTTGATGTTCATACTTCTTGGCATCGACATAGAATCAACCCGATAAGCGAGTAACATTTTGTATCGCGTTTCCAGAAGATTATCTGCTGCTGCAGAGGTATTTTTTGTTGGGGAATTAATCCTTGATTTGCACGCTGTTACCAGCAATGCAAACCCCAGGATTAAAGCAAAATTACTAACTTTATTCATACTTATTATTGTTTTTAACGGAATCTAAATTTCGTTGGGCATAATTTTAAACACATAGAAACATAGTTTTTAGCAGTTTAAAAAGGTATTTTACTTATTTAAGATGCACATAGGAATGTGTAATAATTTTTTATTTGACGCAGATTTTAAAAAAAAATTAAGCAGATGCGGCAGATTCTTATTTTAAATTAAATCTGCCAAAATCTGCAGAATCTGCGTAAAACAATCATTTTTAATCCTTTAATCTGTAACAGACTTTTTAATACCCGGGATTATTTGGTTTTAAATTAGGATTGATCGCCAACTCAGTTCCCGGTAACGGGAATAAATAATCTTTTGCCGGATTAAAATTGGCGTGTGGCTCTAAACCATTCGGACCAAAAACTTCAGGACCGTTTTTGAGTCTTTTGATGTCATACCATCTGATGTATTCAAAAGCGAATTCCAGTCTTCTTTCCTCAATGACCATTTTTCTAAAATCGGCCTGAGATAATCCCGGTGTTACATTAGCGGGAAAAGAAACCAGTTTTCCGGCCTTGTTTCGGGCTCTGGCACGCACTCGGTTTATATAACCATCAGCTTCTGTAGTCCCAGGGGTAATTTCGTTTAAGGCTTCGGCAGCAGTTAGCAATACTTCGGCAAAACGCATAGTGATATAGTTGTGTTGGGATGTTCTTCCGTTAGCACCAGCTTTTCCTGGAAAACGGTAATATTTTGCAATATGCGGACGTGGCGCTTTTTCGTTATCGCTCGAAGGATAAATTTGTAAGGCTCCGCCCGGACCGGTTTTCTTTCTGATAATCGTATCAAAACTTACCGCTCTTCTGTAATCTCTCTGATCCCAGGTATTAAATACTTTTAGTGAAGGAACTGCTACTGAGAATCCTTGCCCGTAACTATAGCTGTCATCTTTTAAGGATCCTGTAAAAAATGCCGTATAATCCTGGCCGTAATTTCCTGAGACTAAATTGTTAAAGTCGATTGTAAACAAAGGTTCTTTTAGAGCCGCTGCTTTTGTAGCATTAAATAAATCCTGAAAATCAGCATCTAAACCTAAACCAAATTTTGCTTCGTTTGCAATTACATATTTCGATTCATCATACGCTTTTTGGTAATTTCCCAAAGTCAGATAAACGGATGCTAAATAACCCGCAGCTGTACCTTTTCCGGGAACGGCTTTTACTTTTGGTTTGTCCTCAAGCCATTGTTTGGCAAATTCTAAATCGGCGATGATTTTGGGATAAATTTCAGACTCTTTTGTTCGGCTTAATTTATCCACCTGAGAAACTTCGTTTACAGGAAAATCAATATAAGGAACATCTCCAAAAATGCGAACCAAATGATAGTAAGTAAAAGCTCTTGCAAAATAAGCCTGCGCTACAATTGCGTTTACTTTTGCTGGATCTCCCGGAGTTTTTTTAGCACCTGCTATGGCCTGATTTGCTGCGCCAATGATGATATAGGATTGTGGCCAAAAGTTGGCTACAAGCGCGTTAGTATCATTCATATTCATATCATTTACATCGATACGTGCCGCCTGAGTGGTTCTGTCGCCAATATCGGCCATATCATCGCGCAACATTAGTGCTATTGTAAATTCTCTTCCCCAATAATTATTGTGTGCAATGTTGGCAAAAGCTCCGTTTACAGCAGCTTGCAGATCATCTGTATTATTGAAGAAATTTTCAGGACGTATAGTTCCTACAGGATGTTCTTCCAGATCTGAACATCCAAAAGCGAATATTCCCAGGAAAAGAAAAGCTATATATTTTTTCATAACGTTGTTTTTTAAACTAGAATTTTAAATTGAAACCAAAAGTGAAGGTTCTTACATTAGGGTAACTTCCGTAATCCAATCCTAAATTGGTATTACTTCTGGAATTGTTATCATTTAAGTAATTTACCTCAGGATCAGAACCCGGATAGTTGGTAATGGTCCATAGGTTTTGTGCACTGATGTAGAAACGAACTTTACTCAAGCCGATTTTTGACACTACTTTATCGTCTAAACTATATCCTATAGACACGTTTTTTAAACGAATGTAACTTGCATCATAAACAAATCTTGAAGTAATTCTTTTAGTTCTAGCCGCATTTATTGGCACATTGGTATCGGTGTTTGTTGGAGTCCAGGCATCCAGAACTTCTGTAGTGGCATTGTTATTTCCTGAAGCCAGTTCCATCAAAGTATAATTTAAAATCTGATTCCCCTCAGAACCCTGAAAGAAGATATTTACGTCGATGTTTTTATAAGTGAAATCATTATTGAATCCGAAAATGAAATCTGGATTCGGGTTTCCGATGATTGTTTTATCATTAGAATCCAGTTTTCCGTCACCATTTACATCTTTGAATTTTTCTCCTCCGGCTATGGTTTCAAAATTTCCGGGAAGAACCGCTTCTCCCTGCTGAATTACACCATCATACACAAACCCAAAGAAGGAACCAACCGGTTGACCAACTCTTAAGATTTGAGACTCTGTTGCAAGGAAATGCCCAGGTGCAGAGTTGATCAAAAGATCTTTGTTGTCAGCCAGTTTCAGGATTTTATTCTTGTTCGAAGAAATGTTAAAATTGGTTGACCAGGTAAAATCTGCTCCAATAAAGTTTTTAGTATTAATGCCCAATTCCCAACCTTTGTTTTCTAATTCTCCCACATTTTGAAGCTGGGAAGCAATTCCTGAGATTCCTGGTAAAGGTCTGTTGAACAATAAATCTTTGGTAATCGTTTTATAATAATCGGCTGTTATGCTGACTCTGTTGTCAAATAAACCTAAATCAATTCCGTAATCCTGTTGATAAGATGTTTCCCATTTTAAATTAGGGTTATTGATTGCAGTGAGCTGAACCGCATTTACAATTACATCACCACTTACATCATACACTTCAGAAAATTTAGACAGCGTAGAGTAGGCATCGATAGAAGGATTTCCCGTTGCACCATAACTGGCTCTTAATTTAAGATTAGAAATGGTTTTGTTGTCTTTTAAGAAGTTTTCTTTGCTGATGTTCCATCCAACTGCTCCAGAAGGAAAAGTTCCGTATTTGTAGTTTTCACTAAAGCTTGAAGAACCGTCACGACGCGCTGTAAAGGTAAATAAATATTTATCGTCATAATCAAAATTCAACCTTCCAAAAGCCGATATTAATTCTGTTTCAGACAAACTCGATTCCGGTTTTAAATACACTGTTCCGGCACCTAAATTATGGTAAGAATTAGAATTGGTCAAAAATCCTCTTGATGCGGCATAAGCGCGGTCGTTTTTGTTTTTTTGATACGAATATCCTCCAAGAACCGTCAGAATTCCTTTGTCGATAATCTCGCGCTTAAACGTTAAGTAATTCTCTGTAAGGAAAGAGGAAAATTTAGTATTGTTTATCGAAGCTTCTCCCTTTACATTTTTTCCTGCAATCAAAGTCGAGGGAATATATCTTCCGGTTTGAGAATTATTATCGGTTAGACCTAAAGTCGTTTTAAAGTTTAAATCTTTGGTAATTTGGTAAGAGGCAAAAAAGTTGCTTCTGTTTACGGTAGTAAGGGTCTCCAAAATATTTTCCATCGCTGTTGCATACGGATTATCGATATCGTCGCCAATTGGAGCCGTTGTAGTATAGGTTCCGTCGGCATTATAAACTCCTTTATCAGGCATAAATCTGTAAGCCGCTGCAATTACACCTGCTGCACCTGTTCCTCCGGCGCCCGTCTGGGAGATAATTCCTTGTTTGTTTTGTTTGCTCTGAAACATATTCAAACCAACTTTAAACTTGTCTGTTAAATCAGCTTCAAGGTTACTTACAATGGTGTATTTATCGATTTCCGAATTAATGACCACTCCGTTTTGATTGAAATAGTTTCCTGAAACATAATACCTGATTTTATCAGAACCTCCAGAGAACGATAATGAGGTATTCGAGATCAGTCCTTCGCGATAAATTACATCCTGCCAGTCTGTATTTGCTCCGCCATCTGTATGTGTGGTAAAACTTTTTCTATAAGCTACAAACTGTGGCCCATCTAATAAATCTAATTTGTTGTTGACAGATTGTACCGATGTTGAATTACTGAATTCGATTACCGGTTTTCCTGGTTTACCTTTTTTGGTTGTAACCATAATAACCCCGTTTGAACCTCTTGATCCGTATATGGCTGTAGCCGATGCATCTTTAAGAACCTCAATAGAAGCAATATCCTGAGGTGCCGGCATAGAAACTCCTGCAAAACCATCGACAACGATAAGAGCGTCTCCACTTGCATTGATTGATGTTCCTCCACGAACCCTGATTTTTACCGGAGCACCTGGTTCACCGCCATTATTAGATTGTACCGAAACCCCCGCTGCACGACCTTGCAAAGCCTGTTCTGCATTAAGAGTAGGGTACGCAGTAAGTTCTTTTGCCGTTACCGAAGAAACTGAACCGGTAATGTCGCTCTTTTTACGGGTTCCGTAACCTACCACAATTACTTCGTCAAGATTTTTAGTATCTGGTTTAAGGCTGATATTAACTACAGATTTATTTCCCAAAGGAACTTCAACGGTTTGATATCCTACATAATTAAAAACTAAAACAGCGTTTTTCTCTGAAACGATAACACTGTAGTTCCCATCCATATCCGCAGATCCTCCAACAGAAGATCCTTTGATATAAACATTTGCACCAGGAAGCCCAAGTAAATCTTCGCTGGAAGTAACTTTTCCGGTGACTTTTCTCTCCTGTGCATTTACAATAACATTCACCAGTAAAAAAGCTACCAGCAAACACCATTTAAGCGATTTGAAATTTTGGTTTGTGAACATTCATTTTGGTTTTTTAGGTTAATGTCAGATAAAGTAGAAAATCAATAAACTCATTGCGATTATCACTATCACAAATAGAATTTGCAGTAATAGGAATTTTGTTTTTCTGATTTTCATAATGACAAATGTAGTAGCCGAAAACGATATAGAAATACAAAAAAGGGTATCTAAAAATACAGATACCCTTTTTTTAACCCTTTAAAACAGCGAATTTGCTATAAAACTTCTGAAGATTTAAAAAATTTGTCAGCAAACTGAGTTGGCGTTTCCCCATACTTTTTCTGGAAGCATTTGCTGAAATATTTTGGATTGTTGAAACCGACTTTATAACTAATTTCGGAGATGTTTAATTTATTTTGTTCTAATAATTGAGCGGCGCGTTTTAATCGTATTTCATGAATGAACTCGTTGGGCGTAAAATTTGTCCACGCTTTTATTTTTAGAAATAACATCGTACGGCTTACACCTAATTCTGTACAGAAAAACGGAATATCGAATTGCTCGTTCGAAATATTTTCCTCGACAATTTTGAAAGCTTTTTTCAATAGATCTTCGTCCAGTGAAGAAACCGTTATTTCTGACGGAATGAAATTATCATCGCTGGAGAATTTGTTTTTCAATCGTTCGGTCGAATTCAGCAGGTTTTTAACTCGAAGCTTGAATTCAATTAAATTGAAAGGTTTACTGATATAATCATCTGCGCCACTTTCTAAACCTTCAAATTTATAGACCAATGAAGTTCGTGAAGTCAGCAAAATTACCGGAATATGGCTTGTTTTTAGATTCTCTTTGATTTTCGAACAAAGTTCCGTTCCTACCATTTCAGGCATAATAACATCACTTATTATTAAACTCGGAACATTCTGTAATGCTTTCTCAAAGGCTACTTTTCCGTTTTCGGCTTCAATAATATTGTAATCTTCTTTGAGTAAATTTTTCATGAACGAACGTAAAACCTTGTGATCTTCGACAATCAGGATGGTTTGCTTTTCGTCGTTGACTACAAAATCATCAATGTCTTCAGGCTCTGTTATTTCGGTTTTTTCTAATTGAGCAGTGTATTGGTCGATATCATCACTAATTTTAAAATCGGTAATAATTTCGTTGTCTAAAAGATGCGCTCTGCCTAAGGGGAGTGTAACTTTAAAAACTACACCCTGAGTTTCTTTATTGGTTACCTCAATATCTCCTTTATGAAGTTTTACAATGTTTTTTACAATTGAAAGCCCAATTCCGGTTCCTTTATTATAGTTTTTCTGAACGTTGTTGTGCATTGGAACTTCAAAAAACAAATCAAAAATTTTGTCAATATGCTCAGGCGCAATTCCAACTCCTGAATCTTCTATGGCAATAAAAAGATTTTCCTTGTCGTGTGATATTTTTAGGTGAATATTTCCGCCTTTTGGAGTATATCGAAAAGCATTTGAAATCAGATTATAAAAAACACGCTCCAGTTTATAACGATCAAAATACACCAGAATTTCTTCTTGAGAGGATTCGAAAGTATAGTTGTAACCGCCATCTTTGGCATATTCAATAAAAGATAAAAAGATTTCTCTGGTAAATTTTACAATGTTTCCTTCAGCAGATTCAAGCGTAACCTGATGGTTTTCGAGTTTCCTGAAATCCATTAAACGATTGATCAGACTCAAAAGATGATTTGCACTTCCTTCAATCACCAATAACTTTTTGTACATTTCGTTAGTACCGTTATAATTGGCTAGAATTTGTTGCAAAGGCCCTAAAATCAAGGTTAACGGCGTTCTGAATTCATGTGAAATATTAGTAAAGAAATCCAGCTTGGCAATATTATTTTCCTCAATTCGTTTGGTTTCCAAATATTCCAGTTCCAGTTTTTGTTTCAGTCTGGCTTTGGATTTCATGATCCAGATCAAGCCGTATAATCCCAGACCAATTACAATTCCGTACAATAAAAATGCCCAGATACTGCGCCATGGAGCAGGTTTTACGATAACGGTCAGGGTAGTAGGGACTTTATTCCAAACACCGTCATTATTAGAGCCACGAACTTCAAAAGTATAAGTTCCGGGATTCTGAATGGCAAAAATGGCTTCGGTACTTTTGGTTGTGGTCCAGTTGTTTTCTAATCCTACCAAACGATAACTGTATTGATTGTTTTTGGATCGAATGTAATTTGGGATCGCAAAATCTATCGAGAAATTGGCCTTGTCGTAATCGAGGGTAATGGTCTTGGTATAACCAATACTTCTCTCTAAAATACCAACAGAATCATTAGGATGAATGCTTTGGTTTTTGATTTTTAGATTCGTAATTAAAACCTGTGGGGCATAAGTATTTAGGGAGATTTTCTTGGCATCAAAATACGTAGCGCCAGACGGACTTCCGAAATAAAATTGATTCGAAGAGAGTTTTAAAGCCGAATTATCATTAAATTCATTACTTGCCAAACCATCTTTTTGATCGTAAATAACCACTGTTTTTAGTATTGTGCTGTATTTTATAATACCCTGATTGGTACTAATCCATAAGTTTTTACCATCGTCTTCAAGTATAGAATGTATCGAAGTAATAACGGTGTTTCCGATTCTTAAATTGATTTTATTGAATTTTTTTCCATCAAAATAATGCAAACCTTTTGCTTTTGTTCCCACCCAGATTTTCTTTTGGCTGTCCTGAAACAAAGTTAAAATATCATCTCCCGATAAAGAAGCCGAATCGAAAAAGTAATGTTTAATCGAATATGTATTAGGAGCAAAATTGTTCAGTGGAATATAATTTAGCCCGTTTTGAGTTCCTACCCAAACGCCTTTTTTTTGATCGACTAAAATAGTACGCACAATATTATTGGTCAGATAATTGGCTTTTGTATTGTCGTTTCCTACTACTTCAAAAGTTTTAGAAATCATATTGTAGCGAATCAAACCTTTGCCAAAAGTACCAATCCAAAGAATATCATTTCCTTCTGCTTTGATAGAATAAACGCCGGATTCTCTTAATAAAAGATTTAGTTCAGCAGAGATTCTGTTGTCTTGGATTTGTTTTGAAGTAATATTATAAGCCGATAATCCTTTTGAGAAAGTTCCAATCCACAAAATATTGCCCGAAAGACACATCGATTTGATATCATTTTTAATGGTTTGACCGCTTTTGCTATTGATGTAACTCGTAGCTTCGGTATTTCTATTGTAAATCGTGATTCCGCCGCCTTCAGTTCCAAAATAAATATTCTGATTTTTATCGGCAATAATAGAACTCACAACATCAAAACTCATCGAAATCTTTTTAGAATTCTGATTGTAATTGGAGAAATTCACATTCGAAATATCCCAAATATTCACACCTTTATAATAACATCCAATCCAGACAGAACCTTTTCGATCCATGTAAATCGATTTTACCTTGTCGATTCCGTTGCTGTTATTGCTGCTGTTTATTTTTTGAACGCTTTTATCTTTTCCTAAAATATAGATTCCGTCATACGCACCAATCCATAAGGAACCTTGATTATCAAAGGCCAGAGAACGAATATCAGTATTGATTTCGCGGTATTTATCATCCGATAAAAAAGAAACAAAAGTATTGGATGTTTTATCAAATTTAAGAAGTCCTTTGTTTTTTGTTCCCACCCACAAATTACCCGACAAATCTTCGGAAATTGCCTGAACATTGAGAAGATCCGTATGGTTTAAAGGAAAATTTTTAAAGGATAAATCACCATTTTTTCGACGTACAAGCTTACATAAACCTTTTGTTGTACCAATCCAGATTTCTCCTTTTTTCGTTTTTAAAATCGTAATAATATTGTTGCTGGGAACCGTTGTAGGATCTGTATCCGAATGAAAAATCGAGGTAAAGAGTTTTGATTTTTGATTATAAATCGTCAATCCTTTTGAGGTTCCAAACCACATCTCGTCGCCAATTTCTTTAATCGACCAAATGGCATTACTGCTTATCGTATGATTGTTTTTTGTATGTAAATATCGTGTAAAAGTATTACTCACAGGATCATAACAATTAAGCCCGTTGTAAGTTCCTACCCAGATTTTGCCTGTATTATCTTCCTCGATAGACAAAATATCGTTGTTGCTTATCGAATGTTTATTGGTTACATCGTTCCTGAAAACCGTGAATTTACTTCCGTCATATTTATTGAGTCCGTCGCGCGTACCAAACCACATTTGCCCAAATTTATCCTGATGTATAGCAATGACAGAACTCTGCGAAAGTCCATCTGTAGTAGAGATATTTTTAAGGCGGTATTTATTTTGGGAAAATACATTCCCGAAAATAAGTACAGTTAGAAGAAAGGCTATTTTGTATTTCATAGCGGTCGAATTTTATTGTGGAGTTGATCTCTGGCAAAGTCTCGAAGTTGCAAAGTTTTTATTATTTAAGTTTCTCTTTAAGTTTCTCTTTAAGTTTCTCTTTAAGTTTTTCTTTGCGTCTTCGCGTCTTTGCGAGATTAAAAAAAGAACGTACTTCAAGCGCTTTTGATACGTTTCGAAGATGTTTTTCGAGAAAAGAGCAGAGATAAAGATTTTACCTTAAAAAACTTTGCGACTCTGCGACTTTGCGAGACTATTTCTTCAAGCGCCTTTTTAATTGATACTCATAAAGCGACGCCACTTTGTCCATTGGTGTATTTAAGAATTCAATATAAGGGTCAGGTTCATATTTTACTTCGAATTTAGCATTGCCATTCACACCAATCATTCTCGCAAAAGGTCCGTCTTTCATGCCGTAAAGCAAAACTGGTTTCGTGATTTCAGCTGGTTTCTCGACCAGAATATTCAGATTCCAAAAAGTACTATATGGCCCGTGTGAAGGCTTCCAGTAATCAGCACCGCCACCGCCAAACAAGTAATAACTGTTGTTTTTATCCGGCGTTATATGCAGGGTAATATGATCGAATAAGTTTTGATGATTTGCCCCCGAATGCTGATCTAAAAGAGCATCGGCAAAAATCTCACAATCCTGATACACGTTTTTAGTTGCAAAAGTGTTGAAGCTTAACGGATGAACGGCTTTGTTGTAGATCTTCAGATTCTTCACCAATACATTATGCACGCCGCCCAAAGTCACCGTGTAATGCGACATATGCGGGCCATCGGTAACAATATCCTGTATGGTAACATTTGAGATTTCTTCGCCCAAAATTCCGCTATCAGCATTTGTAATCGTAACATCTTTGACCCAACTATTAAAAACACGGGTTAGAAATATTGCATTATTTCCGGGTTCAACATGATGTGCCACTCTTGGAATATCAGGAAAAGTAAAACGAAGATGTTCAATCCCGACTTCATTCAAATGTTTCCATTCGACCAACTGCGCCTGATAAGCTGGTTTTATGGCAATGGTCAAAGGAGTTTTAATTGTTATTTTTGAGTTTGAAATTTTGGTGATTTCAACTTGTTGCCTGACAATGGGAAGTTTTGGAAATTTCCAGTGATGTGAACCCGGTTTTACATTCGCGCCTTTGTATAAATCCTTGATGATTTCGCCGTTTTCACCATCTTTATTAAAAAGCTGTAGCTCGACAATATCGCCCACTTTCAAATCTTTTACATCCGAAACATTGATCGTATGTTCACCTATATTTCCCGAACTTACTTTCGCCAACGAATTGGGCGTTGGTTCATGTTTATCCAAATACGATTTTACACGTTCACCGGGAATTTGCGTCCAGATAAATCCACCCGACCAGGCATATTGCGAGAAAGGCAAATCGACATTATTATCAGGCTCACGTTGCCTTTTATCAAGCGTAGTGAGATATTCACGAAGTTCTGCCAATGATTCGGGATCTTTAAGATACATCATCGGTCTTGGACAATAAATTTCTGTTCCTTTTTCACCAGAACCCTCACCACGAAGTACGAAATTGCTTCTTTCGATATATACAATTTCGCTCAAAATAATGCGTCCGGCAGGCAATTGCAAGATCACATTTCCCTCAATAGCATTTGCAGCTTTTACGGCCTTTAGTAATGCTTTGGAATCATCAAGACCATCATTGGCTTTTACGCCATAATCTGTAGCATTAATAATTTTTCCCTGAACTTGTGGAATTTGGCTTTCTCCGAAATGATAGCCCGCATAACTAAAATCAGGTAAATAATTCGCTTTTGAGTCCGTAAGTATTTTAGGCATTTCTTGCGCCATGGCAACACTATTTACAAAAAGGCTGCAACAAATCAGCAGGGTTTGGGTATTCATGGTTGTGGTTATTTGGTTAGTTAGTGGTTTGCAACGAAGGCACAAAGACGCAATTTTTTTGTTTCACGCAGATTTAATTAATAAAAATCTGGAAATAATCTCTGGGTAAATCCGCTTAAATCTGCTTGAAACTTTTTTTAGTTCTTTAATACTATAGCTTAAAAAAACTTTGCGACTTTGCGACTCTGTCAGATTATCTTAAAGCGACTTCTTAATTCCCATTTCAAGTCCTCGCAATTCAGCTAAACCTCTCAAACGCCCAATTGCCGAATATCCCGGATTCGTCTTTTTATTCAAATCGTCCAGCATTTGGTGTCCGTGATCCGGACGCATGGGCAACTGGCTGTTATTTCTTTTTTCGACTTCAATAATGGCTTTTACCACTTCATACATATCAACATCGCCTTCAAGATGATTGGCTTCGTAAAAGCTTCCTTCGGCGTCTCTTTCTGTGCTTCTTAGGTGAATAAAATTCATTTTATCGCCGTGACGTCTTACAATTCCCGGTAAATCATTATCAGCTCTTACACCGTATGAACCCGTACACATCGTGAATCCGTTCGATTTTGATTCGGCGCAAGCCATCAATTCTATCAAATCTTCCTCAGTACTTACCACTCTTGGCAAACCTAAAATGGGGTAGGGCGGATCGTCAGGATGAATCGCCATTAGAACGCCTTTACTCTCGGCAACGGGAATAATCTCTTTTAAAAAGAAGAATAAATTCTCCTTCAACGCTTTTCTGTCAATATGATTATAGCCGTTTAAAGTAACCAGAAAATCTTCTACAGAATACGCCTCTTCAGCACCCGGCAGTCCAGCCAGAATATTTTGCTGTAATTTTACTTTATCGGCCGCTGTCATGGCTTCAAAATAACTTTTAGCCTTCGCGATTTGCTCTTGCGAATATTGATTTTCTGCTCCGGGTCTTTTTAAAATATACAATTCGAAAGCAGCAAAAGCATTAATATCAAAGCGCAAGGCTTTAGATCCGTCGGCAGTTTCAAAGGCCAAATCCGTTCTGGACCAGTCTAAAACCGGCATGAAATTATAGCAAATACATTTTATCCCGCATAACGCCAAATTTCGGATGCTTTCTTTATAATTTTCAATATACTCAATATAATTCCCGGTTTGTTTTTTTATGTCTTCATGAACCGGAATACTTTCTACAACCGACCATGTCAAACCCGAAGCCCCTTTTTTAGGGTCACCGTTTTCGTGTTCAATTTCAACTTTTCGTTTGATAATCTCTTCAATATCCCAAACCTGTCCGTTGGGAATATGGTGTAATGCAGTCACAATTCCAGTTGCGCCGGTTTGTTTAATATCTTGTAAAGAAACCGGATCGTTTGGCCCGAACCATCTTAACGTTTGTTCCATTTTTGATTTATTTTTTGTCCTGCAAGGTTTTCAAAAGCTTGTAGGTATTATTTGTACTAATATTTTTAAGGAGCTATTTCCAGCTATCCGTTAGAATCTTTTATTCTGAACCCGGGAATAAAAGGATTTTTACCTCTATCGGGGCTAGAGCACTGGTTTTTATCACAATTATTTTTGCCTCTTATGTCATACTGAGCGGACTCGAAGCAACGCAAGAACCTCCATAAATTGAGTTGCCAATCTTTGTCGAGTTTCGTGTGTGATCCTTCGTTGCTCAAGATGACAAAACTAATACCGCTATATATTTTTAAATACTTGTAGCGGCAAATCCTCCATCGACTTTTAAGATTGTTCCCGTAACAAATTTTGACATATCGCTGCATAAAAATAAAAGTGCCCCGTCGATATCTTCAGGAGTTCCAAATCTTCCCATTGGCGTATGCTCGATAATTTTTTCGCCTCTTGGCGTTAGTTTTCCATCAGGGGCTAGTAACAAAGCCTTGTTTTGTTCTCCTATAAAAAATCCCGGAGAAATCGCATTTACACGAATTCCTTCGCCATATTTTTGAGCTAACTCAACTGCCATCCATTGTGTAAAATTGTCAATTGCAGCTTTTGAAGCCGAATATCCCACAACTCTCGTCAAAGGTCTTTGTGCCGATGCCGATGATATATTGATGATAATACCTTGTTTTTGTTTTGCAAAAAGCTCCGAAAACACTTGCGATGGCAGCATAGTACCAATGATATTCAGATCGACTACTTTTTGCAATTCGTCTACCTTCATATCAAATATCGCCTGATTAGGGCTTATTGTTGCTCCAGGCATATTTCCGCCCGCAGCATTAATTAAAATGTCAAGACCCCCGTATTTTTCTACGATAAAATCTCTTGCTTTTTCTAATTCTTCTTTGTTTAAAACATTGGCCTGAACCGCAAAAGCTTTTCCACCGTTGTTTTCTATGTTTTGTACAGCCTTATTAGCCTTTTCAATCGATTGAGAGACGATTCCAACAATAACGCCTTGTTTGGCCAAAACGTTTGCAAAGTTGCTTCCCAATACTCCGGCACCTCCGGTAATTAATGCAATTTTTCCTTTTAGATTAAATATTGAATCCATATTAAGTTGTATAATTTATTGTGTTTTTTTTCCACAGATTAAAAGATTGAAAAGGATTTTAAAATAATCTGTGTTAATCTTTTTAATCTGTGGCTAAATTTTCCAGTGCTAAATATCTAAAGTTTATATTCTTCTTATTGTCTGGATAATTTCCAGCATTTTTTTAGTTTCGTTTTCAATTACATCGTAATCCTGTTCTTCAATGCGTTTTTTGCTGATGAGTTTGCTTCCCAGCCCAACGGCAGAAGCACCGGCAGAAAACCAGCTTTCAATACTGGCATGAGTAGGTTCTACACCGCCAGTGGTCATGAAAACCAAGGATGGAAAAACATCTTTTATGCTGCTTAAAAATTCTGTTCCCAATATGTTTCCCGGGAATAGTTTTACGAGTTTTATTCCCGCATTTTCTGCTGCTATGATTTCTGTTGGAGTCATACAACCCGGAGCGTATAAAACTTCCTTATCTTTTAAGAAATCAGCCACTTCGGGAACAAATCCCGGACTGATAAAAAAGTCGGCTGCAGCATCGCTGAAGTCTTTGGCATCTTCAAGGTTTTTAATCGTTCCTATACCTAATAACATTTCGGGCAATTCGGCATTTCGAACCGCAACCATTTTTCTGAAGTTGGATAAAGCTTCAGGGCCTCTGTTGGTATATTCAACGGCTCTGATTCCTGCTTTGTAAAGCGTTCTTAGAATTTCGACACTAATGGTTTGATCTGTTGTGAAATACAGCGGAACAATACCTTGCTCAGCAATAACATCGATGTTTTTTTGAATTGTACTCATCAGTTTTATATTTTAACTTTAATGACGATTTTTTTGAGTGTTCCTTCACCAATCATAGCCGCGTGAACATCTGTAGGAAACAAAATCGCAAATTGTTTTTCCTGCAATTCAAAAAACATATCGGGTCTGTCGTGAAAAAAACGAACATCTCTTTCCTCGCTATAATCCCCATTTGGGCTCACACATTTTTCTCTTGGTTTCCAGGCAAAAGTTTCCGGACCTTTTATCGAAATCTGGATATCGATGTTTTGATCGTGACATTCAAAACCTTTTATGCTTTCTTCTCTGGTTGCGCCTTCGCCAAGAATTACAATTACTTTTAATCCTTGGGCAATTTCAAATGCGCCTTCTTCAAGTTTACTAATGTCATTTTGATTTACGTAATCAAATGCTTCTTTGAATTTAGGGTGAAGACTGAAATATTTTGCAGCGTTTTGTAATGAATCTACAATCATTTTATTTGGTTTTTATGTTCTAATTTTATTTCACACAAGGGTAACTTATGTTTTTTATAATTGAAGTTTTACTTTATATAACGTTATTTAGTATACTGGCTTTAAGTAATAACTCCTTAAGATGTCAGTAGCCATTTTTTATGTCATAATTATAGAGTAAACTCTTAATTATCAAAAATCATAATAAATAATCTATTTGATATTATGTTTTTTAAAATACACATGTGTATATTTGCGTGTACGCACACGGTATTTTACAAATGTATATAAAAAGTTAAGTAAAACAACTTATATTTGATAAAAAAAATAATAATTTCAAGTGCATTACAACATCATTTAACTTAAAACTCATCAATATCATAACGATAAAAAAAATTGCCGAATTAGCCAATGTTTCCCCCGGAACTGTTGATAGAATTATCCATAATCGTGGGCAGGTTGCTCAGGAAAATGTAGATAAAGTAAATGCTATTATTGAACAATATGGCTACAAAAGAAATATTCTGGCGAGTAATCTGGCCTTGAATAAAAAATTTCATTTTGCAGTTTTTTTACCACAATATGAAAATCTGGAATATTGGAAAAGCCAAATTACCGGAATAGAAAAAGCAGCAATTGAGTTTAGTAAGTTCGGAATTGTACTGGATTATTTCTTTTATGATTTTAATGCATCTTCGTTTAAAGAGGCCGTTAAAAAAGTATTGGAATTTGATTGCGAGGGACTTTTATTCGCGCCTATTTTTTACCAGGAGTCGGTTCGTTTTTTGGCAGAATATGAAAAGAAAAATATTCCCGTGGTGATGATCGATTCGAATATTTCTAATAATGACGAACATGCTTATGTGGGACAAGATGCTTTTCAGAGTGGTTATTTGGCCGGAAGGCTAATCAGTTTTGCGGTAAAAAACGAAAGACAAATCTTGATTTTCAAAATCACCAGAGAGATCGAAAGTACATCGGTTTATTTACAGCGCATCAATGGTTTTTATTCGTTTTTTAAAGATCATAATGAACTTAATAATTTTAAATTTTCTGAAATCACCATTAAAGATTCGGGAATTGATCAGCTCAATTTAGAAATGTTCACTGCAATAAACAGTGTTTTTGTCCCTAATTCCAGAGCGTATATTGTCGCGAGATTTTTAGAGCAAAACAATATAAAGGGCGTGAGAATAATTGGTTACGATTTATTGAAGGATAATATCGAATATTTAAATAAAGGTGTAATCGACTTTTTAATCAACCAAAGACCCGAAGAGCAGGGCTATATGGGAATTAATCATTTGTATAAAAAACTCGTCTTGCAGGAAACTATAGAGAACACACATTATATTCCGCTAGAAATTATTCTAAAAGAGAATTATTTTCCTGCGAGGAAATGATTTTTTTCCAAGCCTTTTTAATTAATCTCGCAAAGGCGCTAAGTTGCAAAGTTTTTAATCTTAGTAACCTAAAATCTTAGCCACTTAGCGTCTTTGCGAGAAACTATTTCTTCACCTTAATAACCAATGGGTTATTTATTTTTTTAGCAAACGAAGTCAAATACGTTTCCCATTGTTTTTGAGTTTGAAATGGACTTCCTTTTTTCCATCCAAAGCCAACGTAGTAAATCGCTTTATTATTCTTTACCTCAATATTTCCGAATAGATTACTTAGATCTTTATCTTCGGTAATATGATTATCAAAACTTTTTAAAGTGTTTTTGGGAGCTACGATTCCAGTTCCAATTTCAGAATCGTCGATAGGTTCCCAATGGCTTAACCAGCCTTCTTTTATATTGGTTCCAATAGTTCCTTTTTTGTCATGAAGCGTTAATCCGGCAGCAATAGATTTTGTTCCGGTAATATTGATTTCAAAACGAGAAAGATAACTTCCGTAATCCAGACTGATCAGTTTTGACTCGGTTATTTTGTTGCCTTTTGCATCCCAATCGGCATACGTCAGGATAAAACTCGTTCTGATAGGTCCGGTGGTGATAGTTTTCCAGCTAGTGAAATTCTTGGAAAAATAGTATTTATCATCGACCTTAACGGCAATTCCGCCCACGCCACGACTGTCACCCACATGAAAATTATCTAAACCTTCACCAGTATCTTTATGATACGTTCCGGTTCCGTTAGTAGCTTTTTGGTACCATTTATTGATAATTGGGTAATCGACTCTTTTTAGCCAGGCGTCAATTCCGCTGGTTAGAGTTCCACCCGCAATTTTGTCTTCTACCATTTTTTGTGCTACCGGACCATAGGTTCTAAAGGCGACTTTATTATTTTCCCACGCATAATCATCTGTTCTTTCAGGAACAAATCTCGAATAGCAGCTAATTGTAGTTTCTTTTGATGGATTTTCGGCAACCAACACTTCAAAATCTTGTTGCGATGACGCTTTTATTTTAGGTTGAAATAAGAGTACATCAATAGTTCCGTCACCATCATTATCGATAGATTGGGTGGTCAAAAAAGCATTTGTACCCACTTGTTTTACAGCATAATTTTCCAGTTTAACAGAAGTTGCTAATCCCAGAGATTTTTTAGTTAATTCAATAGTTTCGAATTCACGATCTATGGGAAGGAAATTAGTAACGGTAATGATTTTGTTTTGAGCATGAACGGCAAAACTACTTGCCAGAATTGCGGTGAATAAAATATGTTTTTTCAAAGCTTTACAGGTATTAATTAATCGAAAATTGGATTTTTTTTTTTGAATCATAAAGATACAAATCAAATATAACTTTAGAATACGGAATTGGGGTAAAAAAGTACAAAGTGTTATTTTTGAATATGTGGATTCTTTTTTTTATAAGTTGAGTTAAAAAACTTTTTTTGAGTGATAAGGGAGTGTTTTTTTTATATGATTTAGTTAGTATTCAGGTACTTATACGTGGTTTTAATCAATAATTTATTTGTTGCTTTGTCAGTATTATTAACCCCTAAAAACAATTAAAATGGAATCAGAAAGCAAAACAGTTACAGGTACAAAGAAAGAAACGATAGATATCATGTCGGGTAGTACAAGAGGTGTGGATGTGGGAACCAATACACCTTCTTTGGAAATTACAATTACGAATGAAGGACCTTCTGACAGTGTCATAGTTTCCGGAAACCGTTACGAATTAAGAAACGGTCATCAAAGTACCTTTAAATTAGGTGATTTGACAAGTGGAAGTGTTATAACTCTTCAAAATAATGGGATGGACCGTGCGCGAGTTCAAATCTCCTGGTAAACGTAGTCTTTTATAACGAAATCCATGCTCTGTTTTGTATGGATTTCTTTGAAATTTTATATCTCTTAATGGTTGGGCTTTCAATCCATGTTCATTTTTTCATTTCGATCAATAGCATCGGGCTTTTTACATTGTAAATACTTCACAGTTTGCGCAAGCCACCAATTCTTCATTACATTAGAAATATTTTCAGGTACTTGTTTTCTTAGATAAGCAGACAGGTTTAAAAAATATTATTTTAATGATGCTGTAACTTCTTATTTTATTTTTTGTAATTTACATAATGGGTAACTTCTATCAGGTTATTGTATAATTAAATGTAAATCAACAGTATGATTAAATGTATTATTTTCGATTGTGATGGTGTGCTTGTCGATACAGAAAAAATTGGTAACGGAATTATGCTTGAAATGGCAGCAGAATATGGTTTTAAGATGAAACTGGAAGATGCTTATCGCGATTTTAACGGTCGTAAATTAAAGGAATGTTTCCTGTATATTGAGAATGCTATCGGCAAAAAACTTCCCGATACTTTTGAATCAGATTATCGTGAGAAAAGTTTTGAAGCTTTCAAAACACAGGTAAAACCAATGGAAGGCATAGTTGAATTTCTTAATAAATTAAAAATCCCTTATTGCGTAGCTTCCAGCGGTCCTGTCGATAAAATACGATTGAATCTTGGAGTGGCTGGTTTGCTCGATAAATTCGAAAATAAAATATTCAGTTCTTACCAGATTAACAGCTGGAAACCAGAACCGGGAATTTTTCTGCACGCCGCAAAAGAAATGGGATTTGAGGTTAAGGAGTGTATCGTAATAGAAGACAGCAAAGCAGGAGTAATTGCCGGAATTAGCGGTGGGTTTAAAGTTTATGGTTTTGCCAATGGTTACAATAATGAAGATTTAAAAAAAGAAGGAGCGGTCCTTTTTAGTAACTATGAAGAGTTAAGTCAGCAACTTTATTTTTAGAATTTAAATTTCGTTTACTATTTATTAATATTGGTACTTTACAGTTGAGAAAGGTTTCCCATTAACAATATCAACCATTTTTGTTGTAGGATAACCTTTTGAATTGTATTCGTACAAATTAATTGTTGTGCCTATAAAAACATCTTTAGTAGTTTTAGTTGATTTAATAATGTTGTTAACCGATGGCATGAGATTTAATAATAAATTATAGCCTAAAATATTTTTGAAGCTATCATTTTTATTATCGTATTCGTACAATGTTGAAATTTCTAATACAGAATTTGAGTAATATTCCTCTTTAACAATATTACCCTCTTTAATAAAAAGTTTACCAGAAATGAGATCTTTTTCCTGTTCAGCCCCGTTTAAGGCATTAACTTTATATATTTGATATGAAACGGTTCCGTCCTCATTATAAATATACTTTGTAAGGTTTTTATATTGAGGTCCAAAATCGTACTCGATTCTCAAACAAGAATAAATTTTACCATTTGAATATTTATATTCCATAGTCGAAAAGAGTTTTCCGTTTGCGTCCAAATCTTCAATTTTTGTAATTACATTATCACTATAAGTATAATTGGTTTTTTCTCCATCTTGAAAAGTGATTGATTTAATTTTATTTTTATCATATGAAAATTTTTGAGTAATCGTTTTACCATTATAATTAACTGCAATTTCTTTAACAAAAACAGATTCTTCTAAATTTGATGATTCATTTTTATCGTTAGAACAAGAAGAAAGCAATAGTAAAGTAACGCTTAGTAAACAAAGGATTTTTTTCATATTTGATTTTTATCGGATGCAAATTAACAAATTTTAAAATTACTATTTCAAGATTGTAAAGCATAAATTATTACTTTTTAGAGAAAAAAGTTTCAGGTTTCAAGTTTCAGGTTTGCGCTACTTTTAAGGAGCTTTGTCAAAGTTTTAAACTTTGACAAAGCTTTCATATTTTAAGCTTTTTCTAATTCCCATATTCTCTAATTTATTCATTATCAAATCCTCTAATTAAAATGTAATTTGTTGCATTAAAATAATATTTTATATATTTGATTATAAAGATTTATTTTTTTTAATGCTTTTAATTGTCAAATTATAATTTTAAGAGTAGTAATAAGAATATCTTTCTTGCTTAGAAATACCTTTTCCCAAAGGGGTATTTTTGAGACTGTAGCTCTTAAAAAGCTACGCACTAACCTACAGACAGAAACAAAAATGACAAAATTTTCACTTAGAATTTTAGTTCTATCCATATCCCTTTTGTATCCAATTGCTCATGCCCAAATTAAGAAAATTGGAGTTCCCTTTATTACCAACTATAACCCTAAAACCTATAAAGCAGCATCTGAAAACTGGGATGTTTTGCAGGATTCTAAAGGCATGATGTTTTTTGCGAATCATTTTGGTATTATGCAATTTGATGGCGTGAGATGGAGTATTGTTGCACAGCCGGAAAATAAAAGCATGGTTCGTTCTCTTGCGATCGATAAAAATGATAAAATGTATGTTGGCGCTCAGGGCGAATTCGGTTATACGGTTCAATTACCAAATGGGCAATATAAATATACTTCTCTGATAAAATTATTGCCGGATTCTGCCAGAAATTTTGGTGATGTTTTGCATACGGTTATTCTAGATAAAGAAGTAGTTTTTTTCTCGAATGAAGAACTGTTTATTTATAAGGATAAGAGAATCAAAGTAATAGGATCTGAGGCCAAATTTGATGAATTTTTTGAAGTTGGTAAAGAAATCTACGTCTTAGATAATGTAAAAGGTCTGCTGAAATTAGAAAATAATGCTTTAGGCGAAATTCCAAGCAGTAAAGAATTTATCGGAATGAAGATCAGAAAAATTTTTAAAACCAATGAAGGTTTGATAATCCTGACACAAAAGAAAGGTTTATTGGTTTACAAAAACAATCAGTTAAAACCTTTTGTAACCGAAGCAGATAATGTATTGAAACAGAATCAGATCTCAACAGGAATTTTGCTCCCTGATGGCTATTTGGGAATTGGAACGCGTCAAAACGGATTGATAGTTATTAATAGTAAAGGAAATTTAATTCAGCATATTAATAAGCAGACAGGTTTGCAAAACGATTATGTGACCAATCTTAAAATGGATAGGGAAGGTAATTTGTGGGTTAGCTTGAAAGATGGAATTTCGATGATTCAGATTTCGTCGCCTTTATCAAAAATACTGGACGCGTCTAATTCAGAAACCAAAATATATTGCAGTGAGATTTATCAGAACAAATTGTATATCGCTACCGATAATGGTGTTTTTTGGTTGGATTGGAATGCTTACAAAGATGGTCAACACGAGAATGTTCATTTTCAGCATATTTCAGGAATGTCTGAAAATGTATGGAATATTAGCGTTTTTGGAAATTCACTTTTGGCTTTTGAGAAAAATGGAGTTTTTGAAATCAAAGATAATTCGGCGCAATTATTAGCCAGGACAGATGGCGCATGGCAAGGTGTTCTAATTCCGAACCATCCAGATTTATTGCTTGTGGGTGGTTATAACGGTTTATATTTATTAAAGCAGATTAATAATTCCTGGGTGTATCAGCATAAAATAAAAGGTTTTGAACAAAGCAGCAGAGTAATTGTAACGGATAAGGATGAGAATATTTGGATTGCACATGGTTATAAAGGAATCTTCAAAATGAAATTGAATCAAACATTCGATACTGTTTCGAATATTGAATTTTATAATGATAAAAATGGTTTTCCGTCGAGTCTGTTTTTAAATAATTTCAAAATTAAGAATCAGATTCTTTTTGGAACCACAAAAGGCGTCTATAAACAAGATGCTCATTCAAAGAAAATGATTCCTGATGCTATTTTCAAAAAATATCTCGGAATGGAAAGTCATATTCGGCTGCTTAAAGAAGATCCTCAAAACAATATCTGGTATATTTCGGGAGAGAATACCGGAAAGATGAATCAGAAAACAGGCGCAGGTTTCACTATCGAAGAATTGCCTTTTCGCAAACTGAGATATTTATACATTCCGGGTTTCGAGAATATTCAGACCACTACAAAGGGAGATGTCTTTTTTGGGACGCAAGAAGGTTTGATTCATTACAATACAACCAAAAGCAAGAAATATGAGGCGAAGTACAAAGCAATAATTTCTGAGGTTAAATGTATCTTTCCAAAAGACAGTTTGTTGTTTTCCAGCAGATACGATGTACTTCCAACTAATATGGAATGGGCAAATACATTTTCGCCTGTTTTATCGTATTCGAATAACGCTTTACACTTTTCATTTGCTTCACTTTGTTATGATCAGGCCGATGCAACTAAATACGAATATTGGCTGGAAGGGTTTGAACCCAAATGGTCAGAATATACTCTTCAGACTGAAAAGGAATATACCAATTTACCCGAAAACGAATATATTTTTCACGTAAGGGCAAAAAACATTTATGATGTAGTTAGCCAAGAGGCTATTTTTAAATTTGAAGTTTTGCCGCCCTGGTACAGAACAACCTGGGCTTATATTTTGTATTTGATATTATTTGGGGTTTTGATTTATACCATTATCAAATACCAAAAAAATCTGGCTGAACGCGAACGCGAACAACTAATCCTGAATCAGGAAAAGGAATTGCTTAGAAATCGCGCCGAATTAAATGAACAAAAACTGGCGTTAGAACAGGAAAACATGGCCATTATGAAAGAGAATCTTCAAACCACGATTAATCTCAAAAATGCTAAAGTAGCTTCGAATACCGTCAATCTTATTCATTTAAATGAAATTTTACTTTCGATAAAAGATCTTATTGGCCAGATTGATAAAAACAATGATTTTAATACCAATTTTGGTTTATTAAAGAAAATTAACCGAATCATTGATCACGAATTACAGGGAGATAAGCATTGGAACGAGTTTGAAGAGATTTTTAATCAGCTTCATGATAATTTCATGCAACGATTGAAAACGAGTTTCCCGGAATTGACTCCGCGTGATATGCGATTGTGTGCCTATTTGCGAATGAATTTCAATACCAAAGAAATCGCACCGCTTTTGGGGATTTCTGTAAGAGGAGTTGAAGATACCAGATATCGCATTCGTAAAAAATTGCAGCTTTCATCAGAAGCAAATATTACGGAGTTTATTTTGAATTTTTGATCTTTTATTATTCATACCAATTAAGGTTTGAAAAATCTGAAATTTGTGCCGTTAGGAACTACATGTTGGTAGTTATTAGATTTTAAATTCGTTTGCGTGCTGCAGGTACGCAACAAAATGATGAATATTACCCACCTAGGGCACGTTAAACTTATTTTCAATTGTGTTTCTCTACCAATATTTAGTGTCTAAAGGCACATTTCATATCTCGTTTTATTATTAAGTAAAATCTCAAGTAGTTTTACGCTTTTTGCGGGCTAATTATTACATTTTTTTGCAAACACCGTAGTCAAACCGTATTCAAAAATGTAAGTCTTGCCTGATTTATTTGTTAATATTGTCCCTTTATTATTACAATATAATCTGTTTTTTACAAAGCAGGTATTTATTGCGCTAATAATCTTTACTAACAAATAACCTAAAGACAAATGAAGCAAAAAGACTCTTTTTTCGGCCGACCACCGAAAAGCAATTACAATGTATTAAAAAGGTGTTTAATGTTACTGGTTCTGGCATTATTTCCACTTTTAAAAGTTCACTCACAATGCAACACTTTAATTTGGTCAGATGAATTTAACGGGACAACGGTAGATGCGACCAAATGGCAAAGTATTTCCGGAAACGGCTGTCCATCGCTTTGCGGTTTCGGAAATGCCGAAGCCCAACGTTACGATCCTGGTCAGGCAACCATTGTCAAGGAAGGAACAAACAGTTATTTGAACATTCAGGCAAAATACGAACCCAATGCGGCATTTCCCTCGCAGCCGTATTCTTCGGCCAAACTCACAACAGAAGGTAAATATGCCATCAAATACGGAAGAATCGAAGCCCGTATGAAATTATCTAACGCAATGGGCGCGTGGCCGGCTTTCTGGATGTTACCGGCAGGAACTTCAAACTGGCCTTTTACTGGTGAAATTGATATTATGGAAGCCAAACACAGAAACCCAAAATCTGTAGACGGAACGCTTCATTATGACGCAGGCGGTTATCATTATACCGGAAGAAGTTATTCTTCAACAACTGATTTATCTAACGAATTTCACGTTTATGCCGTAGAATGGGGACCAAACATTATCAAATGGTTTATAGACGATACTTTATTTCATACCGCAACACCTAATACGACTGTAAATGGCGGATGGCCTTTTAATGATCAACAGTTTTATATTATTTTAAATCTGGCTGTTGGTAGCGGGGGAACGCCTTATACAAGTGTAAACGGAGTAGGTGTAGAGCCAATTCCGGCTGACTTTCCGGCAAAACTCCAGGTAGATTATGTTCGTGTTTACAGCGGTAGTTTTACCTATGGCGTTTTAGGCGATGCAAAAGTGTATCATAACGAAACAGGTAAAACCTATTCTATCAATGCTATTGCGGGAGCGACTTATAACTGGACCGTTCCGGCAGGAGCATCCATTACTTCAGGGCAAGGAACAAATACAATCACTGTGAATTGGGGAACTACTGGCGGAGACGTTTCTGTAGCCACTAGCGTTTCAGGATGTGCTGGAAATACTTATAAATTGGCCGTGGTTACCGAAGTGCCTTTACCGGTAGAGAGAATCTACGAAGATTTTCAATCGAATCGAAATGTTGTTTATGGACTTAAAACAGGAGTTCTTACAGAAGCTGTTGCAAATCCATCGGCTACAGGAATCAACACATCGGCTTTGGTGGGGAAATATGTTCGTAACGCTTCTGAATTATACGATGTTTTAAATATCAAAAATGTAACGATCAGCAATGCGAATGATTATGTGTATGGCAGAAAAAAACTTTCTTTTGATATCTATACCTCGGCGCCTGTTGGTACAAAAATTTCGATGCAACTCGAAAATAGTCTGGTAACCACAGCCACGAATTTCCCATCAGGAAGACACAGCGGTTACAAAGCCACAACTACGGTTCAGAACAAATGGGAAACCATTGAATTTGAATTCGAAAAAGTAATCGATGCCAATACAAGTGCTTTAACAATTAATAATGTAGTATTTCTTTTTGAATCCAATTCGAATACCGCAACGACGTATTATATTGATAATTTGCTTACAAGAGCTGCTCTGGAAAAACCAATTATTGCTACAGATGTTTTACAAAACTATGATGGTATCAATAAAATAATTAAAGGAACGACAACCGGAGTATATTCTGTTGTGGCAAATCCGGGAGTAAATGCGGTTAACTCTTCTGCAAATGTGGCGAAATATGTTCGAAATATTACAGAACAATACGATGTGCTTTTCTTTAATACGCAAGGCAATATCGAAGATGCAGGTTTACTAAAAAATCAGACCAATAAAATCATGATCGATGTGTATACTACCGCGCCAATTGGTACAGTGGTCAGTCTGAATTTAGAGAATAGCGCAACGTCGCTTCCTGCTAATTTCCCCACGGGAAGAAATAGTAATTATGTAGCGATTACAACCAAACAAAATCAATGGGAAACCCTGACTTTCTACTACAATTCAAGTCCGGATCCCGGAACATCCAATCTGGCGGTAAACCAAATGGTGATACTAGCCAATTCAGGTTCTTTTACAAACGACACGTATTATTTTGATAATATCAGAATTGGTTCAACCAAATTACCGGACACTTTTACGCCCGGAGTAGTTTATGAAGATTACCAAACAGTGCACAATATCACGTTTAGAGATGCCATTGGAACCTATACAGCAAACACGCCAAATCCAAGCGTAAGTGGAATCAATACCTCTACAAACGTTGGAAAATATGTTAGAAAATCCACAGAGTTGTACGATAACTTTTCTTTCAATACCACTTTAAATAATATTGGAGATTTTAAAAGCGGAACCAAGAAATTTGCTATGGATGTGTATACTTCTGCGCCGGTTGGATCAGTAATTTCATGGCAGGCAGAAAGCAGCGCATCGGTTCCTTCCAATTATCCGGTGGGAAGACATAGTATTTATCAGGGTGTTGTAAAACAAACCAATACCTGGCATACCATTACCTTTACTTATGCGAGCGCTCCGGATGCATCGACATTGGATACTGAAGTAAATCGTTTTGTGTTCTTATTTGAACCGGGAACGAACTCAGGAAATACCTATTATTTTGACAATATCAGAGCAGTAAATTTAGTGGGAACAGAAAATCCTCCGGCAACTTTACCAGCGCCTTGGATAAGTTCAGATTTAGGAGATGTAAATCCAGCCGGAGAAGCCACTCATGCCAGCGGAACTTTCACCATAAAAGGATCGGGAACTGATATTTGGGAATCGAGCGATCAATTTCAGTTTGTAAACCAATCCATTACAGGCGATGCTGAAATTATTGCCAAAGTAAATTCATTAACCAATACCAACACTTACGCAAAAGCAGGAGTAATGTTCCGTGAAACTTTGACGCCAAGTTCTAAACACGCTATGACCGATATTACGGCCGCAGCAGGAGTAGAATTTCTATCCAGAGATACTGTTTCGGGAATCACAACAGCTCAGACAGCTACAGGAACGGCTCCAAAATGGCTTCGTGTAACAAGAGCAGGAAATGTATTTACATCTTATACCTCAGATAATGGTTCAACCTGGACACAATTGGGTACGCCAAGAACAATTGTTATGGCCAATACCATTTATGTGGGAATGGCGGTAACTTCTCACGCAAACGGAACTTTGGCAACAGGAGTTTTTAGTGATGTTATTGTTCGCAATAGTACGCCTCCTACTAACAATGTCAATTTGGCTTTAGCCAAAACTACTTTAGCTTCTTCAGAAGAAAACGCAACTTATTCTTCGGCGAAAGCCACAGATGGAGAGACAGGAACAAGATGGGCAAGTAGTTTTGTCAATGCAAGTGAATGGATTTATGTTGATTTAGGAAGTAATTACAACATCAATCGTGTAGTATTAAAATGGGAAGCCGCTTTTGCAACTCAGTATAAAGTACAAATTTCGACCGATAATGTTTTCACCGAAAATGAAACTATAAATACACAAACGGCAAGCGACGGGGGAACTGATGATTTGACGGTGAGTGGAACCGGAAGATACATTAGAGTTTTATGCACGGCGAAAGCTTTGGCTCCATACGGATATTCTTTATTCGAAATCGAAGCGTACGGGTCTGCTTCTACTGCCAAAAAAGCTGCGGTTGTAACTCAAGAAACTCATGCAAGAAGTACTGCATTTGCGGTATATCCCAATCCGGCAAGCAATTATATTGAGCTGGCAATACCTGGTGAATTAAACAACAAAGTGGTAACGATTTATGATGATTCAGGAACCTTGCTAATAGAGAAAAAATTGAATGCTGATACTCAGGAAGACCTGATCGATGTGAGTAAACTTAGAAAGGGAATTTACATTGTGAACTTTAAATCCGATCAAAAAAGCTGGTCAAAAAAACTGATCAAGCAATAATCTAAAACCCGGTTGGGTGTAATGATCCTTAATAGTTACACCCAACTTTTTATACCTATAATTTTCTCATTCTTACTAATGAATTAAAAACAAGTTTATTAACCCAAAAAAAATTAAACAATGAGAAATTTTAAATTACAAAAAAGGTTTTTTACCGCATTGCTTCTGGCATTGCTATGCAATTTTATGTACGGGCAGGGCCCAATTCCCTTTACGATAAGTAATACGTCAACATTTAATGACAACGAATTGTACGTCGCCATAGTGGGTATTGATTACAATACCGGAAATCACGTTTGGGTCAACGCCAAAACGAGTCAGGTGTTGCCTATGAGCGCTTCTTACAATACCGTTACAGGACCTACAATTGGGGGGAATACCGGACCGGGACAAAACTCAAAATATGCCAATTGTTTTACCAAATTAAGCGAAATCCCAAACAAGACTTTTACGCTGCCTCAAATTGCAGGTTGCAGGGTTTTTATTGCCAAAGGACAACAATTGTATTTCTACTTTTTTGGTGCAAACGGAGCTCCTTCGGGATATACCTCGCCAAATCCGTTAAATGCTACTGACCCGAATCAGGGCATTTTATATGAAATTATCGAATTAACGAACAATCAATATGGTTTCTTTGGAAATCCATCCAGAGTCGATTCGTATAAATACCCAATGGGATTAGAATTATTCGGTGCTAATGGATATCAGAAAAGAGTGGGTGAATTAAAAAAACACGCCGATATTGTGGCGGCTTTCAAAGCCAATGTACCATCAGAATTTCAAGGTTGTGTAAATGATGTAACGGGCGAAATTACGGCGCCATCAAAAACTCCCGCCTTCGCCGATGGAACCGGAGGAACTTCTGTAGGGGCTCAGGCGAATTATCTAAAATCTTATATTGATGCCATTTGGAACAAATATAAAAATGAAGATTTAATTTTTTATGCAGGTGATGCAGGAGTTTTTAAAGGAAGAGTGATTGGAGAACAACTTGAAGTTGTGGGACAATCAGGAGGTTTTGTGGGAAGAACAGGAAGAGTTCAAAGCCGACCTTCGACTCAGGAAGCCCTTGAAGGAAAAGGCGTTCTGGACAGAAGATTGGTCGACGGAGATCTAGATCTTGTGGTTCAGGCGCAATTAACGGCTGCCATTAACCGTCATGTGGTAAATGTGACGACGCCAAATCCTGGGCAACAAAACTGGTACGATGCTTCGAAATTCTATCAGGTAAACCCAACGAATCATTATTCTAAATTCTGGCATTTACCGGGAATAAGTGTTGATAATCTGGCGTACGGATTTGCTTATGATGATGTGGCTGATCAGTCTCCATCGCTTCATACCACACAACCTACTAAAGTGATTGCTACGTTTGGCGGATATGCTGGATCAACACCTTTGGTTCCCTCTACAACTGATGTTATTACAGTATATAAAGATTGTAACTATACCGGATTTTCCGGCGGATTGACCATTGGAGATTATAATCTGGCGCGTTTGAATACTGTAGGGGTTTTAAACGATGATATTTCTTCGCTTAAAGTGGCTCAGGGTTTTCAGGCGATTTTATATCAGGATGATAATTTTACAGGAGCTTCAACTGTAATTAATTCTGATAATGCTTGTTTGAATACCACATGGAATGATAAAGTAACTTCGATTAGAATTCTGGCAAACGGAGCAACTACTTTGAATAATCAGACCTTTTATCTTCAAAACAGAAACAGCAATTTATGCATGGACGTCTGGAATGCGAATCTATCCAATGGTGCAGCTATCAATCAGGGAGCTTTGAATTCAGGTAACAATCAGAAATTTACCTTCACGCATTTAGGCGACGGATTGTACAAAATTATAGCCAATCATAGCGGTCAATCTCTGGATGTAAATAATTTTAATAAAGCCAATGGTGCCAAAGTAGAGCAATATCCATACAATGCAACAACTAACCAACAGTTTGTATTGGTTGCAACAGGCGACGGATTTTACAAAATTGTAGCCAGACATAGCGGCAGAATCGTTGAGGTTGCAGGAGCAAGTACCGCTTCTGGCGCTGTAGTACAACAATGGGACAATAACAATCAAACATGCGGACAATGGAAACTGGTTCCGGCAACGACTTCTCAAAGTTCTATTTTAATTCAGGCCGAAGATTATTCTGCCATGAGCGGCATTCAAGTAGAAGCTACTACCGATACCGCAGGAGGATCAAATGTTGGTTATACAGAAACGGGCGACTGGTTGGCCTATAACAGTATTAATTTTCCAACGACTGGTTCTTATCTAATCGAATATCGTGTTGCAAGTGCTGTTAACGGGGGTAGATTATCGTCTGATTTAAACGGAGGAACCATTGTCTTAGGCAATGTGGATATTCCAAACACAGGAGGATGGCAAACCTGGCAAACGGTAGCTCAAACGGTAAATGTAAATGCAGGAACGTACAATTTTGGAATCTATATTCAGAATACGGGACTCAATATCAACTGGATTAAAATTACAAAAGTAAGCGCAGGTTTAACGGCTAAAACGGCTCAGGCTCCAGTGGTTGAAGAAGAAGAAGATGTTGAAACAGCTTTGAACATATATCCAAGTCCGGTTGAAAACACACTTTACATCACTACAGATGTCAGTGGAGGAAATGTAAGCATTGTAGATTCTCAGACAGGAACTGTATTTTCAGAACGAAAAGTCAATAATAACAGTTTAGATGTTTCGTATTTACGACGCGGAATTTATTTGATAGTATTTGAAAAAGACGGTCAAAAAACGGTGAAACGTTTTATCAAAAAATAATTAAATGATGTAAAAGACTCAAGATGATAAATTCCAAATTCTAACTATGACTTTACTTCTCGAAGCCTGGTAAATAGGAAATACGAAGTTTGAAAAAACTAGATTTTGGAATTTAAAACAAATTGGAATTTATTATTTCGAGTCTTTTCTTTAATTAATTACCATTTTTATTAACCTTTAAACAAAAACCTATGAAAAACAATTACAAAAGAATGCCACTAAAATGGATCCTTATTTTAGTATTGGGAGTTTTCAATTTGTCTATGGCCCAGAAGAAAGTTATCGCTTATATCCCAAATTGGGTAGACCTGAATGCCTTTTCGAGCAGCGTTCAGTACAGTAAACTGACCCATATTAATATTGCTTTCGAAAATCCTGATGCCAATGGATATCTGTCTTTTAATTCAGGAAGTAACACCATCATTAATGCAGCACATGCACAAAACGTAAAAGTTTTTGTTTCTCTTGGAGGAGGATCAGTTTCTGAAGGAGGCGCTATTCGTGATAACTATTTCAATTTGATTAAAGCTGCCAACAGAACAGCTTTTATCCAAAAAATTTATGACTATGTTGTGGCTCACAATTTTGATGGTGTCGATATGGATTTAGAAGGTCCGGCCATTAATAGCGATTATGGAGGATTTGTCATAGCACTTGCGGCGAAATTGCATGCTAATGGAAAGCTAATTTCGGCAGCGCTCTCAGAAGGATATGGTGGTGCAAATGTACCTGCATCTACTTTTGCAGCTTTTGACTGGATTAATATCATGGCGTATGATGCAACAGGACCTTGGCAACCGGGAAACCCTGGACAACATTCTCCGTATAGTATGGCCGTAAACCAATTTAATTACTGGACAGGAAGAGGTTTACCGGCAAGCAAAGCCATTATTGGACTTCCGTTTTACGGATATGGTTTTGGAGCTTCTGCCAATCAGGGAATTTCTTATGCTAATATTGTAGCGCAATATCCGGGAGCAGAAAATCTGGATCAGGTAGGGAACACGATTTATTATAACGGAATTCCAACCATTAAAGCCAAAACAACATTCGCGATTCAGAATGCGGGCGGAGTTATGATTTGGGAATTGTCTCAGGATGCGACTGGTGCTAAATCATTATTGACAGCCGTAAATCAGGTTATTACAGGGAGTAATCCTCCAGGAACAGGAACTTTAATACAAGCAGAAAGCTATTCTTCAATGAGCGGTATTCAGACAGAAGCCACTACAGATGCGGGCGGAGGCCTTAATGTTGGTTACGCAGATACAGGCGACTGGATGGCATATTCGAATGTTAATTTCCCAACTTCAGGAAATTATGTAATCGAATATAGAGTGGCAAGTGCCGTAACCGGTGCCAGAATATCATCTGATTTAAATGCAGGTACAATCCAGTTAGGTAATGTAAATATTCCTAATACAGGAGGATGGCAAAACTGGCAAACGGTATCTCAAACGGTCAATGTAAATGCCGGAACGTACAATTTCGGGATATTTATACAAAGTTCTGGTGTCAATATCAATTGGTTCAGAATCACCAAATCAGCTTCAGCTTTAGCAGCAAAATCTGCATCTTCAGAAGAGTTTGTCGCTTTAAATGTATATCCAACTTCTGTTGATAGTACACTTTCTATTACTCAGGATGTAAGCAATGCCAATGTGAGTATTATCGATTCTCAAACCGGCGCTGTTGTTTCAGGGTCAAAAGTAAATAACAATAGTATAGATGTTTCTCTTTTAAAATCAGGTATTTATTTGATTGTTTTTGAAAAAGAAGGCACACAAACCGTAAGACGTTTCATTAAAAAATAGTTTTAAGCGCAAGGTTGGCAAAGAAAATACGCAAAGTTCGAAAAGCCTATACTTAGCGAACCTTGCGTATAACCTTGCGCTTTGCGGTTAATATTTTAGCAAATTGTAACCTCAAATCCCCAAATTTTATATGAAAAACAATTACAAATTTCGATTAAGCCTACTCTTGTTTATCGCGTTTGGAAGTTTTGCAATTGCACAGACTTCGTTAGGTTCGAGCAAAACTTTTATGAATAAACTAAAGAAAGAATTGGTCAGTTCTGCAACTTCAAAGAGTACCGAAAAAACAGTTTTACTTCAAATAGACAACTCAAAGAACTTTAATGGAAAAATAAATTATAAAGAATCAAATATTTCAAGTGAATTTTTGATTGGAGAAATCAGCAATGTTGCAGAATCTTCTTTTTATATCAAAGTGAGGGACAAATCGCTGGAAGGTCATATTATTTTAAAGAAGACAAAAGAAGCCTACAAATATTATTCAGATGCTCAGGGAAATGCTTTTGTTTTGAAAGTTGATATCAATACTTTGGTTTGTATTGATTATAAAAATGTTCCTGAAAACACGAATAGAACAACCAGTAAAGTAGCCGTTGCAATTGCTCCGGCTTTACTGAATTTGCAAAGTTTGCCAGGCGCAGCAGGTTGTATATTATTAGATTTCGACGGTTATAATATGCCGGCAGGAAATCTTTGGAATAACGGAAACGCCATAAATGCCTCACCATCAGGAATGAGTGATGCAGATGTACAACAACATTGGGAAGTAGTATCTGAAGATTACAGACCATTTAATCTGAATGTTACAACGAGTGAAGCCGTTTATAATTTGTATCCAAGAAACAGAAGAATGCGTGTGGTGGTAACTCCAACCAATACTGCAGCCCCGGGGGCGGGAGGCGTTGCATATATTGGTTCCTTCAATTGGGACAATGATGTACCTTGTTGGGTATTTATTACTTCGGGTAAATCTGGTGGAGATGCCTCTGCGCATGAAGTAGGACATACTTTTGATCTGGGTCATGATGGACGAACCAATCCTGCAGAAGACTATTTCGTAGGAATAAATAATACTTCATGGGCTCCTATTATGGGAGCGGGTTATTACAGACCAGTTGTACAATGGAGTAAAGGCGAATATGATTTTGCCAATAACAAACAGGATGATGTAGCGAGTATTGCTGGCTCTAAATTTGGGGTAGGCTACAGAGGCGATGATTACGGAAATACCACAGCTTCGGCAGCTACTTTAGATTATAACGCAAGTGGAGCTATTAATCAAAAAAGCGGTATCATTTCAAGTGAAGCCGATTATGATTTCTTCTCATTTACAACTGGTGGAGGAAATGTTTCGATCAACGCTAATACGGTTGGAAGAGACGGAAATCTTCATCTTTTAATTCGTTTGTATAATTCGGCCGGAGCCGAAATGGGAACCTATTGGAACTCTGATCCTTTTGCTTTAAATGCTTCTATGAATGTCAATTTACCAGCGGGTAAATACTTTATTGGGGTTGATGGTACAGGAGCAGGAAATGCAGGTTATGGCGGTTATTCGGCTTATGGTTCTATCGGAAGTTATTCCATTACAGGAACGATTCCCCCGGGAGGAAATATAAGTGCGTCGACAGATGTGATTACCGTTTATAAAGATTGTAATTATACTGGATTTTCAGGCGGTTTAACCATTGGAGATTATAATATGGCACGTTTGAATTCATTGGGTGTTTTAAATGATGATATTTCTTCGCTTAAAATCACGCAGGGATTTCAGGCAATTTTGTATCAGGATGATAATTTCACAGGAGCCTCCACGGTAATCAATTCTGATAATTCTTGTTTGAATGCGGCCTGGAATGATAAAGTAACTTCTATTAGAATTCTTGCCAACGGAGTTACCACTTTAGGAAATCAAACTTTCTTTTTACAAAATAGAAACAGTGGCTTGAATATGGATGTTTGGAGTGACAGTTTATCCAACGGAGCAAATATTGCGCAGGGAACACCAAATTCTGGAAACAATCAAAAATATACCTTCACACATTTAGGTGACGGATTGTATAAAATCATCGCCAATCATAGCGGACAATCTCTTGATGTAAATGGTTTTAATAAAGCTAATGGAGCCAATGTAGAGCAATATCCATATAACGGAACCACCAATCAACAGTTTGTTTTAGTTGCCACTGGTGATGGATTTTATAAAATAATTGCCAGACATAGTGGGCGCGTGGTTGAGGTTGCGGGAGCAAGTACTGCAAATGGTGCCAATGTACAGCAATGGGACAATAACAATCAGACTTGCGCAGAATGGAGATTAATTGCAACAACAGCATCACAAGGTTCGACTTTAATTCAGGCTGAAGATTATGCTGCAATGAGCGGAATTCAAACTGAAACGACCACAGATTCAGGCGGAGGTTTAAACGTTGCTTATACAGATACCGGAGATTGGCTGGCGTATAACAATATCAATTTCCCAACTAGTGGTTCTTATTTAATAGAATACAGAATTGCAAGTGCTGTATCCGGCGCCAGAATATCATCTGATTTAAACGCAGGAACGACTATTTTAGGTAATGTTGATATTCCAAATACAGCAGGATGGCAAAACTGGCAAACCGTTACGCAAACGGTAAAGGTAAATGCCGGAACTTATAATTTTGGAATCTACATTCAGGTTAGTGCTGTAAATATCAACTGGATCAAAATTACCAGAATTGTTGCTGAGGGCATAATTGCTGAATCTTCATCGATTCTTACGGAAGAAAAAGAAGATACCATTGCATTAAATGTATATCCAAATCCGGTAGCCAATACGCTTTTCTTTACAAGAGATGTAACAGGAGCAACCGTTTCAATTGTTGACTCTCAAAACGGAATTTTGGTTAAGACCCAGCAAATCCAGGATAATAATATCGATGTTTCAGGTTTAAACAGAGGTGTTTATTTGATTGTTTTTCAGAAAGAGGGTCAACAAATTGTGAGGCGTTTTTTAAAGAAATAATATTGTTAGTTATGTTTATTTGAACCTTTGTCAAACTTGTAGACTTTGAGAAAGGTTAATACAATCTTGTCAGAAATGGCAAGATTGTTTTTTATACAGGTTCCCATTTCCCATTTTCCTTCGCAATATCAATAAGTTTTTGTCCGTGTTCGGTCATTAAACCCTGCTCAATCATTCTTTGGGCACGATCTCTGTTAGGTTGGCTCCATTTACTTTTCTTTGGATTTCTGGGCGTGAAGGTGAGATAAAAACTTTCGACATCTCGTTTTTTACACAAACTATCAATCCATCCAAAACATAAAGCTTCTTCGGTTGCTTCAACAAGATTAATGCTTTCTACTTTGCTTTTTTTATGATATAAAATCAACCAGACAGATTTCTCTGTTTGATTATTTTCTTGTAACCAATCTCGCCATTCTTTTCTGGTCTTGGCATAAATGGCTTGTTTTCCATCTTTTGTTTCCATGATTGATCTGAATTGAAAATGATTTATAAATTTAATAAAAAAAAAATAAACACAAGGCACACAGGGTTTTACGCCAAGTTCGAAAGGGTTATTTTTTAATCGAGTAAGGTCGAAAAGAAAATAAAAACTTTGCGCCTTCGCGACTTTGCCTGCAATTACTAGCCAGCTTCAAAAAAAACTTTGCGAACTTGGCGTAAATCTTAGCCCACCTCGCGCTTAAATCAACATCACGGCAAAGCACTAATAATTATCATTCCGTAACAATACGATAAAGGTATTTCGACTTTTAATTCCTAAAATTGCAAATCTTTTTATAACCTCATTTGCAAAAGCCTAACCCATGATTTTAAAATTTACTTCCTACTATAAAAATTACCTTGCTTTTCTGTTCTTTATTTTATTAAATACCACAATTTCAGCACAAAAAACAAAGAATCTGGAAGGCGTTCAGGTTGCTTTTTTATCCGATGTTCACTTACAGGATCTGTACGGAACATTTTCTGATAATGATTATAAAGGCATTCTGAATACGAAAAACGGAAAATATACGTTAATGAGAACAATGGCGTCTCAGCTGCATTCGACCCGAATTTTCAATGAAAATTATTTTGCTTTTATAGCCGCTTTAGAAGATATCGCAAAAAGAAAGATAAAATATGTGGCACTTCCGGGAGATTACACAGATGATGGTCAGCCAATTCACGTAAGAGGCTTAGAGAAAATTTTAGATAAGTACAGAAAAAAATACAATATAGAGTTCTTCATTACTACTGGAAATCATGATCCCGTTGGACCTTTTGCACAGGAATCCGGCAAAGAAGATTTTTTAGGTAGAGAAGGAAAAAGCCAACCCATTTATAGCAAAGAAGGCCTGTATAAGCCAAACTTAACGATCGAACAGCCTGTTGTTATTACCGCCGATATTGCTAAAATGGGTTATTTGGGAATTACTGAGAATTTGAAAAACTTTGGTTTTTATCCCAATAAAAAATATAAGTTCTGGGCGACACCTTTTTCTGGGTATACATCTCAGAATTATAGCTTCGAAAAAGCATCTCAAGCCGCTTTATTATCCAATAGAGTGTATAATGTTTCCCCTGGATTTGAAGTTCCGGATGTAAGTTATCTCGTTGAGCCTCTCGACGGACTTTGGTTAATGGCAATTGATGGGAATGTTTATATTCCAAAAAATAATGACGCAGATCCTAAAGATTCTAAAAACTATTTAGAAGCAAGTACGGGTTACAACAATGTACTTTCCAACAAAAAACACCTGATAAAATGGGTCGAAGAAATTTCAGAGCAAGCCAAACTACAAGGCAAAACTTTGATTGCTTTTAGTCATTTTCCGATGATTGATTTTAATGATGACGCTTCGGTGGAAATAAAAGAGTTGCTTGGACCAAATAAATGGCAACTCAACCGCGTTCCGGTTGAGGAAGTAGCGCAGGTTTTTGCTGATGTTGGATTGAAGATTCACTTTGGCGGGCATATGCATATCAATGATACAGGAATCAGAACCACAGCAAAAGGAAATACTTTGGTGAATATTCAGACGCCATCCTTGGCGGCATATATACCGGCATACAAATTATTAACGATCAAAAAAGACAATCTTCTTGACATTCAAACCATTACAATTGATGAAGTTCCAGGATACAACGAGCTTTTTGATTTGTATAAAATGGAGTATCAATTCTTAGAAAGTCAAAACACAAAAGACATTTGGAATATTGATATCCTAAAAACTAAAAACTACCATGATTTTACCGATTTTCATCTAAAGGAATTGGTTCGTTTGCGTTTTCTGAAAGACGATTGGCCAGAATCTTTCAAGAATTTCATACTGAATGTTTCAGGAGAAGATTTATTGGTTTTAGCCAATATTCAGTCGGATAAAGATTTTGATGTAATTCTGAAAAATAAAGAAAATTTCAAAAAACAATGGGCAGAAGCGCAAAGTATTGCTGAGAAAATTTTGGCTCAAAACAATCTCAAAAAACAAGATTTCAATTGGACAGGTTATGATTTGTTGGTCGATTTTTACCGTTTCAGAAGCGCCGATGAACTAGCTTTAGTAGATGTTGGAATTGCCAGAGCCAAACAATATAAAGTATTGTCTCAGCTGTTTTTCGAAAATCATAAAGAAGATGCATCAAAAGAAAAATTATTGCAAAACCAAATGCGATTGTTCCTGATTATATTTAATAAATTCATGCATGAAGTTGCTGCGGATCATTTTAGTGTTGATTTGAAGAGTGGAAAAATTAAAAGTTTGAATTGATAAATGGCACACGGATCATACGGATTTGCTTTGGTCAAAGCGCGGATTGTCGCGGATTTTATTCTTTTTGTCATTGCGAGTAAAGAAGCAATTACATTTGCTAAATCAAGCTTTTTCTCTTATTGTTAGTAAGGTTGCTTTGTTCCTCGCAATGACTTTGTGTAAAGAATCCGTCTTGATTGGTATAAATCGGTGTGATCTGCGTGCCATAAAAAAGTTTCAGGTTTTATACCATTCAAAACTTGAAACCTGAAACAAAATAAAAGTGAAACTATTACTCCCCAGTAACCGGATTAACTCTCACATAACTACCATCATCATACTTAATTTGATAAGGAGAATCGAAGAGAGTACTTGGCAGATAATAATCGGTTGTAATGACTTGTGCGCCCGATTTTTTGGCAGCTTCAAAGTGAGTGTAATCATTTTTGCGGGCTTCTTTTGTATCTGAATCTGCTCTTGTACGAATGATATATCCTTTTTTGACTAAATCGGTAATTTTTGGATCTTCAGAATTGCCGATCATTAAAGTTGCGGCTTCCGGTTTCCCTGGTTCTGCGCAGATAAAAGCGGCGCGTCCTTTTAAGGATGGATGATTCAGGGCGTATAAATCTCTTTTGGCTCCGTTATTATCTAAGATAAATAAAAATTTACCTTTTGCTTTTTTCAGCGTTGGCCAATTGTTGTGCAGGACTGCTTCTTCTAAGGTTTTGTATTTTCCGCGAACCATATCCGGAGTGATTAGTTTATTGCCGAGACCTTTGCGAAGTTCAGCATCTAAAGCTTCGAACAATTCAGGTGTAAATTTCTCAGATTTTGTACCTAAAAAACTATCATCATCTTTGGGTTCCAGAGTAATAAAAACCGGAATGTGATCAGGATTGGCATCAGACCATTTTTTTAGTTCTGCAAGACAGCTTTGCAAAGTGTAACAAGAGGTTCTAAAATCAATATCGATAATATGAAAGACCTTAAAACCCGGTTTGTTCATTTCTCCATTTGGGTCATAAACTTTTTCAGATTTTGCCAGATCCAATCCTTTTGGGTGTGCATATTTCCCGCCTTTAGGATCGCCCTGAACATCAATTTCGAGATTTCTTAAACCTTTATTCAATTGATCAGTAATTGAAATATGTGTGTATTGCAATCCTTTTAAGGAACGCGATGTATCTTTTGCCTGAATAAGATTGTATAAATCGGGTTCGATATTCTGGCGGTAACTATTGTGTGAACCTATTACTTGTATTTGATTGATTTTTAGATTGTCGTTTTGTGCCTGTACGCTGTTATGTAGGGCGCCGGCAAGAAATAAGGTAAACAGAATTTGTTTCATGGTTTTAAGAAGTGTAATTTTTATTAATACTGAGGACGCAGCACAAGAAAATTACCATTTTTAGAAAACACTAATGTAAAGACGGGATTTGATTTTTATGTTATTTAAAAAGAAAGAAATCGCAACCTGATTGTAATCATTGCCCGGAAATAGTAGTATTTATACATCAAAATAATTCTTTATTTAATTTAAAGATAACCTTCAGGCAAAAAACTTTGGTATAACATTTTATTATTTTACATCACCAAACAGTCTTGAAAAAAGTTATGAAAAACCCTGAAATTTTTGAAAAAGCGTATAATGATTACTGGAAAAAGCTTAATGCATTTTCTTATACGATGACTCAGGATAAAGACTTGGCGCAGAATATCGTGCAGGATGTTTTTATTGATTTATGGGAACGAAAAGACCACATTACTATAAATGCCATCGAACCTTATTTATTCAGGGCCGTAAAAAATCAGGTCTTCAAACATTACCAAAATAACAAGTTCGACAAGACGATTCTCGAGGATAAATTCGAAGATTATATTATTGATAATTTCAGTTCGATCGATCCTGAATTAATGGATTTACTGTATTGCTTATTAGATAAACTTCCGGAGAAGAGAAAAGAAGTTTTACTAATGTACAAATTTCAGGATATGTCAATTGATCAGATTGCGGAAGAGCTTGGAATTTCGAAACAAACGGTAAAAAATCAAATTTCTTCGGCTTTAAAACAATTGCGTGAAGGCTTAAAAGACCTTGCCTGGCTAGCTCCAATGATCTTTTTTAAACAAAATTTTTAAGATAACTTTCTGTTAATAGTTTCATAATATTTGGCGATAGTATGATTTTGCATTTCTGGTACTTATTGGTAATAACAAGTATTATGATAAAAAGAATCAAGCACAGTTTAGAATATCTTATCGATAAAAGTTCCCGACATAAAACTTCAAGAGCAGAAGAAGATTTGTTGCATAATTTTACTTTTAGCGAATATCAAAAATCAAAGTGGGATGTATCTTCCATGGGAAATCCGAACCAAGTGGCTCATGATATTTACGACAATATCCAAATTCGAATAGGAAAGAAGAAAAACTTCAATCCTTACTTAAAATATATGGCAGCTGCCAGCATTCTTTTTCTGGTTGGTTTAGGGTTTTACTTTAAACCAGTTACTACAGCCGAAAAGCAATTATCATTTAAAACGTCAGATACCCCCAAATCTATCCAATTAAGTGACGGCTCGAAAATTTATCTGGCAGCAAATTCATCATTTCAGTATCCTGAAAAATTTATGGGCGAACAAAGAAAAGTTTCTTTACTAAAAGGAAATGCATTTTTTGAAATAGCCAAAGACAAAAAGCATCCTTTTATTATTAGCTCAGGCGAAATTAAAACCAGAGTGGTGGGAACTTCATTTCACATTCAAATGTCAAAATCAAAATGTGAGGTAATTGTCGTGACCGGAAAAGTAAATGTTTCTGTAAAAGGGCAGAGCGTAGATTTGGTTCCAAACGAAGAAGCTTTGTTTATCGCACAAAAATTAACCAAACAAATGGCTGAAAAATCGTATTTGGTCAATTGGTACAATACAGATGTTACGCTCAATCAAACTACTTTAAAACAAGTAATTACGGTTTTACAATATAAATACGGAGTTTCATTTCAGTATGATAACAAGCTCGTATTGGCAACGCCATTAACGGTGTTCATAAAGAAGGACGCATCATTAGAGAATGTTTTAGAACAAATAAATTATATCACAAACCTAAAATTTAAAGTTTATGGCCAAATAGTAAAAGTGGATTAAAAACAAAAAAGCAGTTGCTGAGAACAACTGCCATTTATCATTAAGTATCGTAAAAAAACCAATAACTTAAATCATGTATTTTAAACCTTCTTATTTAAATCTAAAGAGTTTCATCTTTTTAGTACTAGCGTTACTGACCATTGAGAGTGGTTTTAGTAAAACTAATTCATTAAAAAAATCAAAAATAGAAAATAAAATAGAAAAAGCTACACTTGTTTCTATTTTTTCAAAATTGAGCGCGCAAACCGATTATAAATTCAGCTACGGACAAGCTATTATCGCTGATAATACCACGTATACAGTAAATTACACGAATGAATCTGTGGCATTGATTTTAAGTGATCTTTCTAAAAAAGCCAATTTCAATTACAACATTAATGGTAAATTGGTTTTAATTCAAAAAGCAGTTTTGCCAAGAGCAGTTCCTGCAAAAGCGGTTGACAAAATTAGAGTAAAAGGAAAAATTGTTGACGAAAGCAAATTGCCAATTCCGGGGGCAACAGTAATCGAAAGTGGGTCTTCAAACTCAACTGTTACTGATTTTGACGGGGTATTTGAACTTTCTGTAGGAGAAGGAAAAAATATCGAAGTTTCCTATGTAGGTTACACAACAAAAGTTCTTGCTGCACAGTCTGGTTTTATGACTGTTCAATTAGAACCAAGCACTGCCGAATTGAGTGAGGTTTTAGTTGTGGGTTACGGAAAACAAGCCAAAAAAGATGTTACCGGAGCTGTTACACAATTAGAAGCAGCTAATTTTAAGCAAGGTGTAAACGTTTCTGTTGATAATTTATTACAAGGAAAAGTAGCCGGTGTTCGCGTTGTGAATACAAGCGGAGAACCTGGTGCTGGTGTAAACGTTACCATTCGTGGAGTGGGATCTATCAGAAGCGGAAGTACACCTTTATTTGTTGTTGATGGTATGCCATTGTCTAATGATGATACAAGCCCTGCCGGAACTAATGTTGGTTTTGGAGGTTCAACGGCAAAAAATCCATTAAACTTTTTGAATACAAGTGATATCGAATCGATTACAGTTTTAAAAGATGCATCTGCTGCGGCTATTTACGGAGCAAGAGGATCTAACGGAGTTGTTTTGGTGACCACTAAAAAAGGATCTAAAGGCGAAGGAACATTAACCTTTGACTCTTATATGGGAGTTTCTACTGTTGCTCATAAATTAGATGTTTTAGATGCAGGCCAATATAGAAACGCTATAAAAGATAAAGCATTTGATCATGGCGGAAACACAGATTGGCAGGATGTAATTTTTAGATCTGCAATTACTACAAACAACGCTTTATCTTTTGCAAAACAAACAGAATCAGGAAATTATTATGCATCTGTTGCACAAATGGATCAGGAAGGTATTATTCATAACAGTAATTTCAAACGTCTCTCGGGTAGAATTAATGCTGCTGAATCATTTTTAGACAACAAACGTTTAAAAGTAAAACTGAATCTTACTGCGAGCCAGACTACAGATGATGGCGTTCCTACAAGTGATGACGGTGGTTCTAACGGACAATTGATTGTGCATACTTTGATGGCAAACCCAACAAGATCAGTTTTTGATGCTAACGGAAAGTACACCAATTTTAATATGAACGCACATTATAACCCAGCTTATTTATTAAGTATTTATGAGGATCAAACGCGTACATTAAGAGTTTTAGGAAATCTAGAGGCTTCTTTGAGAATTATTGACGGATTAGAATATAAATTAAATATTGGCGTAGATCGCTCTACATCAGAAAGAAATACTACAATTTATCCCAACCTTACCGATTTAAATCCAAAAGGTAAATATGTTCAGAACAATCTTGATTCAAAAAATTCTTTGGTTGAGCATTATCTAACTTATAATAAGGCATTCGATAAACATAAATTTGAAGTTCTTGGCGGATTCTCTTATCAAAAATTTGAAAGATCAGGAACAAGTTTCAGTATTGATGGAATTTCAGCGCAGGGAGCAGGTGTAAAACCGTCTATTAATCCAGGTTTTGCAGGAACGCAGTCTGGTACAACAGGTTATGCTCAGGAAAACGAATTGCAGTCTTATTTTGGAAGATTAAATTACGGTTTTGATAATAAATACTTATTAACAGCTTCTATGAGAGCTGATGGTTCTACACGTTTTGGAGATAATAACAAATATGGTTATTTCCCTTCATTTGCTTTAGGATGGAATATTTCTAATGAAAATTTCCTGAAAGATTCTCAAACAATCAATAACCTAAAGCTTAGAGCAAGCTGGGGACAAACAGGAAATCAAGAAGTACCCAATAAACAAACTAAGGCAAGTTACTCTTTGGCTGGCCCGGACGGATATTATTTAAATGATGATTTAAATCTTGTAAATGGTGTTTCTGTTTCCAGAACAGCAAATCCAGATTTAAAATGGGAAGTTGTTACACAATATAATGTAGGTCTTGATTTTAATTTGTGGAATGACAGATTTTATGGAACTGTAGACTATTTTAATAAAACAACTACAGATGCTATTTTGTATATACCTTCAACTCCTTTGAGTCAGACAAAATTTATTTGGACAAATATCGACGGTAAAATTGTTAACAAGGGTATTGAGATTATGCTGGGTTCTAAAATCATCGATAGAAAAGATTTCACTTGGAATGTTGATGTGAATGGATCAACATTAAACAACAAAATTGAAAACTTACCGCTTTCAGAGATCTTAACAGGTGCTATTTCTGGTCCTGGACAATCAGGGGTTAATGCTAATATTTACAAAAGCGGTTATTCGGCTGGTTCATTTTATTTGTTAGAGCACACTGGTTTTGATCAAAATGGAGCAAACGTATTTAAAGACCAGAACGGAGACGGTAAAATTGATAACAGCGACAGGATTATTATCGAAGGAGCTTTACCGACTTTTTATTACGGTTTCAACAGTGATATGAGATATAAAAACTTTAGTTTTTCATTCTCAATTATTGGGCAAACGGGCGGTTATTTGTTGAATAATACAGGATTAAATGCTTTGAATATTAACAACTTAGCATCAGATCGTAACGTGGCAACAGGATATTATGAGTCAGGGGCAAATCCAACAAACTCACCAATTTTGTCTACGCTTTTCTTAGAAAAGTCTGATTTTATAAGATTAAATGCGGCACGTATAGGTTACAATTTTGATTTGAAAGGATTGAACTGGATTAATGGCTTAACACTTTATGTTACAGGAAATAACCTAATTACAATTACAAATTATACAGGATTTGATCCATTAGTAAATACGCCTAAAGCAACCGACGGTAACCAATCTATTGGAATTGATTACGCAGCTTATCCAACTTCGAGAACGTTCAGTTTCGGAGCAACTTTAAAATTATAAATTATGAAGACAAAGACATTATTAAGCATAAAATTTTTAACATTATTTTCTTTTATTTTTCTACTAAACAGCTGTACTGATCTGGATGAAGTTTTTTTAGATGAAATACCTGGAAATACAGTTTCAGATCCAGCGGGTTCACTTGCTGCGGCTTATGACAGATTGGGTGACGGAACTTTCGTTGATCATGGAGCCATTTTTGCCATGCAGGAATACACTACAGATGAAGCTATTTTACCAACTCGTGGAAGTGACTGGGGAGATGGCGGAAAATGGAGAGATATGCACGAATTTACCTGGAGCTCTACCAATTCAATCATTGTAGGTAACTGGGATTTATTAACAAATGGTATTACACGTTGTATAACGGCTATACAATCGGCTGAACAAAGTTCAATTCCCGAAAAGAAATTATATGCTGCAGAAGCAAAAGCACTTATGGCTTTTTACACGTATACCACTTTGGATTTATACGCACAGGCTCCATATAAAGATCCAATGGATGCAAAAGCGACTTTACAAATTTTAAAAGCTGATACTCAAATAGATAAATTAATTACAGATGTTGAGGCTTTAATTCCTGATTTAGCTGATATTGGAACGCAGAGAACCTATCAGGGAAGATTTACCAAACAAGCCGCTTATGCTTTTTTAGCCAACATGTATTTAAATCGTGCTGTATTCAAAGATCGTTACAATGCATCATCAAATTTCAATTTCAATGAACCAGCTGTAACAGGAAGCGCAGGAACAGATATGGATCGTGTTATTTATTACACGTCGTTACTAATCGATTCAGGAAAATTCAGTTTAGAAAGTGACTTTTTCAAAAACTTTGCAAGAGACAACAATAACGGTAAAGAGCTTATTTTTGCCATTTCTCAAAAAATAGATTACATCCGTAACGGTTCAAACAGTTTTGCATATGTGTGTATGGAGCGTAACCAGAGAACATCTGCTGCAAACAGAGGAACAAATGCAGCTTGTACAACACCTGAATTCTACGCATCATGGGATGGCAATCATGACGATCCACGATTTGAACAACATTACCAATATGCTGATGGTACATGGTTCATGAACGATGGTACAGATGTAAGTGTTCCTGCAACAGATATCGTACCTAAAAGCAGCCCGGCTTTGCCATGGTTCCATTTCAACAGAGGAATCCAGGCAGGACTTCAATACGGCCCAATATTATTGCCTTCAGGATCTCTTGAAATGGTAGGTAACCGTATCAAAGTTTCTCCATTATTTATGGAAAAAAGTACCGGTACAAGAATGAATTTTACCCCATCATTAACATTTGCAGACCCTACTAAATCTGTTTTTGCTCAAAACGAAATCAATCAGGGAGCCCGTGTTTTTAAATACGAATTTGATCCTGAAGGAGGAAATGGTAACAGTAATGTCGATATTCCATTATTCCGTTTAGGAGGAATTTATGCCATGAGAGCCGAAGCTTATTTTAGAAAAGGAAGCACAGGTTTAGCCATGATCGATCTTAATACACTGCGTACAAGCAGAAAAAGAGAGTCATTATTTGGTAATGCTCCGGGGAAAGCCCTTACGTCTTTAGATGCAGCGCAATTGTACAAAGAATTAGGTTTCGAATTGTACTGGGAATTACAAAGAAGACCACAAAGTATCCGTTTTGGAAAATTCGATTTAGCCGGAACTGCAAAAGCTGCTTCTCAACCCTTTAGAAGAGCATTTCCAATTCCACAAACCGTAATTGACCAAAAGGTATTCAAACAAAATCAAGGATATAATTAAAAGTTTTGTGTTAGTTTATTTTTTTTTACAAAGAGCCTGTTTCGAAAGAGACAGGCTTTTGTCTTTTTAGTTCTCAAGGTTATACATAAAGTAAAAACCTTTGAACCTTTACAACTAATCTCAAGCGCTAAAAAAAATTAGAACCTTTCATCATAGTATCTCAGAGCCTTAACAATAGGGGATTCACCATCCCGATAGGAGGAAAAAGTTACCTTGCGCGTATACGCCCTCTTATCGGGATACTGTCGGGCTTTCGCTGCTACTTCGCTAACTTAGCTCTATTCCTTATGTGCGTGTAGTTTTCAAAAGAGGATTTACCGGGGTTATCTTTCAAGAATAAAAATGCATCTTTCATAGGCAAAACCCACAATGAGAAAACCTCCGAACCTTTACACCTCAAAAACAAAGTAGTTATAATATAAAACTCAACCGAGATCTTATAAGATTCAAAACCAATTCTATAACTAAATTTGATAGTAATTTTCAACCCTTCGAAAATTTCAAAAAGTATAAAAATTCAAGAATCAATAATTCAAAAAAATCACATAAAATGATACATCAAATCGATACAACAGACAATATTGTAGCTTTTAGAGCTTTGGCCGAAGTAACAAAAGAAGACTTTCTTAGCGTAGTTGTTCCCGCTGTAGAGCATTTAGTTAAGCAAAGTAACGAAGTCAACTTTTTATTAGTTCTCGACACTGATATTCAGAATTTTACAGCCGGTGCCTGGTTGCAGGATGCTTTACTAGGATTAAAACATTTAGGAAAATGGAATAGGGCAGCAATTGTAACAGATTCTGACGATATCATAACTTTTACAAACGGTTTTAGTTTTGTCGTTCCCGGAGAATTTAAAGGATTTAAAAAATTAGAATTCAACAAAGCTTTAAATTGGGTCGAAGGAAATATTCAAATTAAATAATCATTGGCAGTATACGCTTATAAATTGATTTTAATTGAAGTACATTAGCTCAGATGTCAAGGCTTTAAATTAAAATTGGTTTATGTTTTTACCCCCAGTATCAGATCCAAGGGTTAATGCTGTGGGTTAAGATACTGTAAAAAATCTTGCCCATAAAGAGAATACAGTACAAAAAGCAGGAACAGGGAGACAACAACAACCCAATACGCCTAAAGTAGTTATCAGATCCAACAGCTAATCCTGTTCGATTGGATACCGTAAAAAGTCCCACTAAAAAATAGAAGTTAAGTTGAATCTTAAGAATGTAAATGGCCTGTAAATATTCAGGCTTTTTTTATTTCCAAAATTTAAAAGCCACGAATTCAGGAATCTTTCTAGCTGATGATGTAGCATGATCCGTGAATTCGTGGCTGACAAATATTTTTTTTGGTTTCTTATTTAAACTAAAAGAAATTTTTAGTGATTGTATTCGATACCACTACTATCAGTAAGTTCTTTCTTTGCTTTAGATACCTTAGTAAATTGTTTGTAAGCTGCTGACGCCAATAATGGTAAAGCAAGACCTCCAATAAGGTTCCCTACTTTATTTTGTCCCGCTTTTTTTAGTACAGCGCCAACTATAAGAGAACTAACTCCAGCGCAGGCAAGCTGTTTTGCAGAAAGGTTTGGTATTTTGTTATTTGTTTTTTCAGGGGTAATTCCGTGTAATAATGGATCTATAAAATTTAAATTTTCCATAAGTTTTCAATTTATTTAGTTATACTTTTTTTATGCAGATAGCTTATCGCCATCTGTCTGGTTCTCAATTTTTTCGATTTCTACTTTTTCTTTTTTAATAGCCTGTCTCAATAAAGCAAAAAGGCTCATATAGACATTAGCCATAAAAACAAGCGAAAATCCTGCCAAAATATAGCCACGCCAATCATTTAGCAAAAGTTTATAATTACAAAGGATTAAAAAAGCAATTGTGACATAATGGCTAAAACAGTATTCGCAGGTAAAGAGATAAAAAACCTTTCTGGACAAAATTGTCTTATCGTTTTTAGAATGTTTTACACACCATTCGCGAGGCTCTTTAAATATTTCTTCATGCGTTACAGTCCAGCTGATGCAAGCTATCGGGATAGCCAGAACAAACAACCAGACAATTTGAATTGTTATCTCCATCATACAAATGCATTTTCTTAAGCGATTATAATTTGTTTAAAACCAATAGCTTAAAATTACATCAATTTGCATTTAAATAGATTACATAGTTTTAATTTTTTATTATAGAATTTTATAGCAAATTTCAGATTTCAATTTACAAAAAATAACCGTTAAGTTTTAAGTGCTTAACGGTTATCTAACTATAATATTTCATGATTTCTAGAAATTTTCCGGATTTGTACTCGGAAAAGGATCGTGGGATACCTCGTCTAAATCCTCTTCAATATCTCTCAGATTTTCATCATCTTCTGAATCATCATCATCCAGATCGCCGTCTTTTTCTACTGCATTATCCAAATCTTCGGGATCGTCATCATTCGTGATTTGATCTTCTCCGTTTAGGATAGGTTCTCCGCCAGGATTATTTTCGTTTCTGTTATAATCGTTTGTCTGGTGATTTACATCATCGATAAATTCTTCCTGAATCTGGTATTTTTCACCCTGATTAGCATTTTCTTTATCAATAAGTGTGTCTAAGTCCTGATTAAAATCACGATTTTCCTGACCGTAATTTTTATTGTTTTCATTTTCCATAGTTAATATACTTTAGAATTAATTACTTCTTTGCCGAAGGCTTCTTCGCATCCTTTTCATTTGGTTTAGTTTCTCTTTTTGGAGATGTTTCTTTTTTGTCTATTTTTTTTGTCCATAGACTTTGCACCGGATGTCGAGGTGCTGCTGTTTTTTTGATCTGTAGTTTTCATGATATTTTTTTTAAATGTTTGTTATGGTACAAATCTACTTCCTCAATGCTGCTTGTTTTTTACAAAAAAACATATTCTAATTGTATAATTAACAGCACCTTATAATGTAAGTTTTTTGTTTAATGATATAACTTTTGAGGAAAGGCAAAAATCTATTTTCTAAAAGGAATAATTAGTATTTGTAACTGATTATCAAACGTTTAAATGATGTAATTTTTGCGTATAATCATGTAAGCAGTTGGTTGTATTGTACCCTACATTTGTCAGGCTTGTTACAGTTTATAATTCTCCCTAACTACTTTAATGACTTATTAAATGAGAATATAAACTACTTTTTAAAGCCATTTTAAAAATCCTAAACAACTATCAAAAAAATGAAAAATTCAAAGAAACCAAGTCAGGATCATGCTGATGAAAAACAAAGAGATTTAGAATTTAATAAATCAAATGCTGAGAATCAATTTCTGACCACCAATCAGGGAGTGAAAATTAATGACAACAACAATTCACTAAAAGCTGGTGAAAGAGGACCATCTTTACTGGAAGATTTTATTCTTAGAGAAAAAATTACCCATTTTGACCACGAACGTATTCCCGAAAGAATCGTACATGCAAGAGGTTCGGCAGCTCACGGTTATTTTGAATTGTATGAGTCGATGGAGAAATATACCAAAGCCGGTTTTCTTAACGATAAAAGCATCAAAACGCCTGTATTTGTTCGTTTTTCAACTGTCGCAGGTTCAAGAGGTTCAACCGATTTAGCGCGTGATGTACGCGGATTCTCGGTTAAATTTTACACACAGGAAGGAAATTATGATTTGGTAGGAAACAATATGCCTGTCTTTTTTATTCAGGATGCCATGAAATTTCCTGATTTAATACACGCAGTAAAACCCGAACCACATCACGAAATGCCTCAGGCAGCATCTGCTCACGATACTTTTTGGGATTTTATTTCCCTAATGCCAGAATCGATGCACATGATTATGTGGGTAATGAGCGACAGGGCAATCCCGAGAAGTCTAAGAATGATGGAAGGTTTTGGAGTTCACACCTTTAGATTCATCAATAAAAATAACGAATCGCATTTCGTGAAATTTCATTGGAAACCTAAATTAGGAACTCACGCTGTAGCCTGGGATGAAGCACAAAAAATATCAGGTAAAAACTCCGATTTTCACAGGCAGGATTTATGGGAAGCGATCGAAGGCGGAAACTTTCCTGAATGGGAATTAGGCGTACAAATCATTCCTGAAGCCGACGAACATAAATTCGAATTTGATCTTTTGGACCCAACCAAATTAATTCCGGAAGAACTGGTTCCCGTGCAAATTATAGGTAAAATGGTTCTGAATAAAAATCCGGATAACTTTTTTGCAGAAACAGAGCAGGTTGCCTTTCACCCAGGACATGTAGTTCCTGGAATCGATTTCTCGAATGATCCATTATTACAAGGAAGATTATTTTCTTATACAGATACACAATTATCAAGATTAGGAAGTCCTAATTTTCATGAAATCCCAATCAATCGTACTGTTGCGCCTATGAACAATAATCAGCGTGACGGACATATGCGCCAGGAAATTCCAACCGGTCGTGTGAGTTATCATCCTAATTCATTAGGCGGTGGTTGTCCGTTTCAGGCAAAAATAGACGAGGGAGGTTTTAGTAGTTTCAACGAACGAATCGATGCGCAAAAAATACGTGAAAGAAGCGAGAGTTTCTCAGACCATTTTAGTCAGGCAAAACTTTTCTTCAACAGCCAAACGCCAATTGAGCAAAACCATATTGGAGAGGCTTTGTCTTTTGAACTTGGAAAAGTAGAAACAAAAGCCATTAGAGAACGTATGTTGGGATTAATTTCTCAAATCGATAAAAATCTGGCGGCAAAAGTAGGTAAGGCATTAGGTATGAATGTACCAACTGAACTTGAAAAACCAATTAATCACGGTGTTGGAGCTGACGATGAAGGGAAACAAGAGCCGAGAGAAGTAAAACAATCTATCGAGAATTCGGATGCTTTAAGTATGTTGAAAAATCCAACTATTTCGAATACAATTGCCACAAGACAAGTTGCTTTTTTATGTGCAGAAGGTGTAAATGCCGAATCTGTAAAAACCATGAAACTGGCCTTACAAGATGCCGGAGCAAAAGCTGTAATTATTGCACCGCATTTAGGTACAATTGTATCAGAAGAAGGTCTGGAAATTGCTGTAGATCAAAGTTATCTTATTGCCGCTTCGGTATTGTTTGATGCTGTTTATATTCCGGCAGGAAAAGGAATTTTAGCACTTAAAAACAAGAAAGAAGTAGGTGAATTTATAAAAGATGCTTACCATCACTGTAAGTTTATCGCAGCCGAAGGTCAGGGCGTTCAGGTTCTTCCTTTAAAAGACGACGTGCACAAAGATGCGGGAATTTTAACCAGCGAAAAAATAGGGGATAAGGCTTTGGCCACTTCTTTTATAAAAGCAATGGGAAGACACCGTTTCTGGGAAAGAGAAGAGTTATTAAAAAAAGAATAATTTTTTTGAAATGTAATTTCTAATAAGCAGGAAATGAAAAAGTTTTTCTACCATAACAGTTTGTCCATTGTGTTTCTGTTACTTTTTATCGGTGCCTTTATAGGTCAGATATTTTTTGGTATAGAAGAATATAACAAAGAGCTTTTAGAAAGCGGTGGTCATGCAGTTACGATGAGCAATTATCTGACCACCGGACATTTCATAGAAGCGACTTTCGAAAATTGGGAAAGTGAGTTTCTACAAATGGCTTTGTTAGTATGGCTTACTATTTTTCTCAAACAAAAAGGATCATCAGAATCTAAAGGTTTTGATGGAGATGAAGAAGTTGACCGTGAGCCTTCACCCAACCGAAAAGGCGCACCATGGCCGGTGAAAAAAGGAGGAGTTTGGCTTTGGCTATATAAAAACTCATTGACAATCAGTTTGTTTTTGCTGTTTTTTGCTTCTTTTGTACTTCATTTTTATGGAAGTTTAAAAGACGAAAATACAGCGAATGTTTTAAAAGGAAATCCACAACTTTCTTTGGTGGATTATCTGGGAGAATCAAGATTTTGGTTTGAATCTTTTCAGAATTGGCAAAGCGAATTTCTTTCGGTTTTTGCCATTATAGTATTGTCTATTTTTTTAAGACAAAAAGGATCTTCACAATCTAAACCTGTAGACGCGCCTCATAGCGAAACAGGAGAATAAATAAGTATAATTAATTAGATAATAATATGGCCTCAGAAAAAGTGACTGCATGTTGCCAGGCTCTAATAAAAAAAAATTGGACCATCGCTTTTGTAGAAAGTGCCTCGGCAGGAAAATTAAGTTATGAATTTTCGACCGTGATCAATTCGGGACAAATCCTCATTGGTGGAATGGTTTGTTATCATACCTCAATGAAAGAAGATTTGCTTTTGATTCCGCAGGGAACGATTAGAAAACATACCGCAGAATCAGCCATTGTTACCAAGTTAATGGCACAGAATTTCCATCGTTATGTTCTGTCTGATATTTGTGTTGGCTTAACCGGGCTCACAACGCCGGGTGGAAGTGAAACCCCACGCAAACCTGTAGGAACCATTTTTGTTCATATTATCTTTCCCGATAAGGAAATCGCTAGACAATTTACATTTAAAGGAAAACCTGATAGCATCGTTGATCAGGCTATTGATGCAGTTTCAGAATTGATTTTGGAAGAGGTATAAATATAAGATTTAAATCAGTTTTAGGCCTTTAAATGCACAGTAAAATGTTATTTTAAATAAACCGTTTAAATTTTTACCGATTAAAATGCTACATTTACCAGAATGCCATAATGGTGTTTTTCACATTACCTAAAAACATGAATTAGATGGCATATCGTCCAAAATTAATTTATATTTCTACAATCTACTACAATGACTAACAATTTAGATTCCACTATAAATGTTGATTTTTTAGATAAGCTAAAAAATCAAACAGCAACAGCGCATAAAAAGCTTGAAAGTCTTCCGGTTTCAGCATCTATACTTTCTCCTCAAATGAAGATAGCTGACTATTGCCATTATTTATCTCTAATGTATGATGTACATTATAGTGCTCAGGAAATTGTTTTTCCTTTGCTAAAAGATCATATTACAGATTTAGCAGAAAGAGAAAAAACGCAATTAATAAATAAAGATCTTTCTTTTTTATATTACACAAAAAATAATACAGTTTGGGTTTTTAGCAATAAGGTTATAAATGTTCCATTTGCATTGGGTATTCTCTATGTTATAGAAGGATCCTCGCTTGGAGGGCGTTTTATTCTAAAAAATATTGAAACAATTCCGGGATTAGATCAGCAGCAGGGAGTTTCGTATTTTACAGGTTATGGTAATAAAACAGGAAGTTATTGGAAAACTTTTTTAAACCAGCTTACAACATACCAACAGCAGAATAATTGCCAGGACGAGATCATAAATGGTGCTGTTTATGCTTTTGATACGATTTACAACCATTTTTCGAAAACTGTCAAGAATGAAGATTAAGGATATTGTTAACCGCGATTTGGTCACACTAACAAATTGTGAGCATGAACCCATACATATTCCGGGAAGTATTCAGCCGCATGGTTTTTTGTTGGGAATTGATTTAGATTGGAAAATTGAATTTTGTACTGCCAATATTAATTTGTTTCTCGATTTAACGTACGATGAATTATTAGGACATAAATTCAGTAAAATTTTTGGAGCACCAGCACAAAAAGAGCTTTATGATTATGTACACAATCAAAAAGAGCAACTTGTTTTTCCGCTTGAAGTGCAATTAAAAGGAGTAGCATTTCAGATTACAATACATAAATCCGGTGCTATTTATGTGCTTGAAGCAGAGCCTCAATCTACAGGTAAAGAACAATTGGCCAATATTTACGCGCAGACCATTCAGTTTGTATCTAATATGAATAATACCCGATCATTAAAAGAGTTATGCGCACTTGTTGCAGAGGGAACAAGGGAAATAACAGGATATGATCGTGTAATGATTTACCGTTTTGATGAGGATTATAACGGCGAAATTTTTGCCGAAGATTGCAGAGAAGATCTGGAGCCATTTTTAGGACTTCATTATCCTCATACTGATATTCCTGTGCAGGCGAGAGAATTGTATATGAAAAATCTTTTGCGGCTTATTGTTGATATTGGTTACGAACCGGTTCCTATCTTTACCATAGATGATAAAGAAAATAAAAATCTTGATCTGAGTCTTTCGTCTCTGCGTAGCACATCGCCAATTCATGTAGAGTATCTTAAAAATATGGGTGTTGGCGCTACACTTACCATTTCGCTTATTCATCATGGCAGATTGTGGGGACTTATTGCCTGTCATCATTATTCGCCTAAAAATATTTCTCCCGAAATTAGACTGGCAGCCAAACTTCAGGGACAGTTTATTACTTCTCAAATCGATTTAAGACAATCGAATGATGAATATGAGATTGCCCGTAAAACCAATAAAGCTCTGGAACGATTAACGGATTTAAATCTTCCGTTAGTACATGACTCTTTCGAGATTATTTGCGCTAATCCTGAATTGTTAAAGCTTTGTAATGCTACCGGAGTTTCTATTTGTATTGGACGTAAAACGTATAAAAACGGAGTAACGCCATCTGATCAGGAGATCGAAAAGATCATCATGAGTATGCAGGATAACGAGTATGGAAAAACATTCAGTACCAATAAACTGAGCAATTTTGTAACAGATTTAAAAAGTTACGAGGATGTTTCCGGAATAATTTATTATGCTTTGGGCGATGGCAACAATATTATTTGGTACAGGCCGGAAACGGTTGCTGTGATCAATTGGGCTGGAGATCCTGAAAAAGCCATTATTATCGATAGTAAAGGACTGCATCCCAGAAATTCATTCAATTTATGGAAACAGATTATAAAACATCAAAGTAAAGCCTGGTTACAACCGGAGCTAAATGCGGCGGCAAGTTATGCACATTCTCTTCATAATCAGATTATAATGTTATTGCTTAGTGAAGAAGAGGAGAAATACCGAAATCTGAGTGATGTATTGAAAGAAACAAATCTGGAACTGGAAAACATTAACTGGATTAGTACGCACGATTTGCAGGAACCTTTACGTAAGATTCAGTTTATTGCTTCGAAAGTATTATCAGATACTACCGAAATCCCTTCTGTGGCGATAATAGATTCGTTACAGCGAGTGACCAAATCGGCAAATAGAATGCAGAATTTATTGATAGATATCCTTAAATATACCCGAATAAAACATACCAAAGAATCCATTCAAAAAGTAAACCTTAATACGATTATGGAAGAAACTTTGCAGGATATGAAAGAGATAATTGAGGAAAATAGAGCCACTTTTGAATGCGAAAGTCTTCCTGAAGTGCATGCAGTTCCATTTTTGATGAAGCAGTTATTTTCGAATATCATGCAAAATTCATTAAAATACGCCTCTGTAAACCGACTTCCGTTGATTAAGGTAACAGCTTCAAAAGAACCGGAAATCAATGAATATTCTAATAAAGTATATTGTAATTGGGTAACTTTTACTGATAACGGTATTGGTTTCGAACAGGAATATGCCGAATCTATTTTTAAAATATTTACCAGACTACATACGCTCGAAAAATACGATGGTTCAGGTGTTGGACTGGCATTATGCAAAAAAATTATGCAAACCTGCCACGGAAATATCCGCGCAGTTGGTAAACTGAATGAAGGAACAGAAATTACGATTTATTTCCCTTGTGATCCAAAAGATTCCCTTATTGTTAATTGAGCTTAATTAGTTGTTAGTGAGTTAACTAAGAGTTTAAAAGGATTTGATAAAAGTCGCAAAGATGAATGCCTTTGCGACTTTTTATTTTTAGGTTATTTTCTACTATAAAGTGAACCATTCCTGATTGATTTTTTATTCAATTCTCCTTTTTCGTATAAGCTTTCTAAAATAGTTGTCGCTTCAGAATACGATTTATCCAAAATCACAGCGTATTCTTTTGGAGCCAAAGTGGGATAAATTTCAAAAAGGGCTAAAGAATTTGCAACTATAAATAGTTTCTTTTTAGCATCAGGATATAAAGCTAATATAGCGTTTTCATACGATGCGTAAGGTTTAGAACCGTAAACCGTTAGCTGATTATTATTTGCATCAGAAAAAAACAAAGTAGGAAAACCTCTTACGCCAAGTGTTCTCCCATAAGTCAAATCGTCCTGAAAAAGAATTTTTGCCTGACCATCATAATCGGTTTTTAATTTATTGAGATCAAGACCGGCAAGCTCAGCGGCCTGGGCAATGTTTTCCCATTTTGCAATATTTTTCTTTTCGAGATACAATTTCTCACGAAGAATTCGCATAAATTTTATTGCTTTTTCCTTACTCTGAATTTGTGCCGCTTTCAGGGCAATACAAGACGGATAAGAAGAATCCAGAGGATCTTCAAGCCATACATTTCCATCGATAGGCATTTCGTAATGCAAACTTGCTTCATCCCAATGATGTGCTACATCTGCAGGTTTGCTTATTCCGCCGCTGTTGTATGACCAGTCGGGTAATAGGCCCCCCATTCGATAATCAATCTCAATATAGTCGCCATATTCGAGTTTTAGTTTTCTCAATTGTGGCTCAATTCCCCAACACGAAGAGCAGATAGGATCTGTGTAGTATACTATTTTTACCGGTTTGCTTTCTGTCGTAATTGTGCCATTTTCATTCGGTTTTTCATCAACAGGCATTTCGCATGTTCCGGTTTCGGGATCGCATAATAATGGATTTATTTTGTTTTCGTTCATTTTTGAGGTTGTTTGTGATTGGCAGCTAAAACTGTACATCAGGATTAATAATAGCGACAGCATTTTCATAAATAACTGTTTTAAATTTACGCTTCGGTTTTTAATTTTATAATTTTACTGCAAACTTCGCTCATCTTTAATCACAAGTCAATTAGTCTAAAAAATATGACTATAGAAAATAAATCTCAAAAAGAAAATGAATGTCCGGCAGAAGGGCTTCTAAAATTGTTATCCGGAAAATGGAAACCACAGATTTTTTTGCTAGCGGTTAATGGTCCTTTGCGCTTCAACGGACTTTTAAGAGAGATTAAAGGCGCTAACAAACAATCGATCGCCGTGGCGCTTCGCGAGCTGGAAGATTTTGGAATTTTAGACAAAAATGTGATCAAGCTGAAACCACTTCATATCGAATATAATTTATCTGAAAAAGGAAAATCTTTGATTCCGGTTTTTAAGCAATTGGAGTTTTTTTTGGAAAGGTAATCTCTGCGCAACTTAGATTTAAACAATAATTGAAATGACCATAATACAAAAAATTAAACGCCTTTATAACCTTTCGGAAAATGAAAATTATGGATTTTCGGAAGCTGAGATTCTTGAACTTGAAAAAAAATTAGAGGTAACGCTTCCGGCAAAACTTAAAGAATATTATCTGGAATTAGGAAAAGAAGAAAACCTAAATCACTCTTTTAACAGGCTTTTGAAACTAGAAAGCGAAATTGGTTATTCAGAAGATGGATATTTGGTTATTTACGAAGAAAACCAAGTTGTAGCATTTTGGGGAATCAAAAAAGAAGATTTAAAGTTAGATAATCCGCCAATATATGGCAATTATGATACCATTGAAAAATCGGACTGGGAAATTGAAACCCAAACCACTGAGATTTTTTTTCTTTTTATGGCTGTTTTTAATGGCACTTTGGGCGGACTAAAATATAACGGAAATTATTTTGGTGGAATTGATTCAGATATTGTAAAGTTTGTTGAGCAAAACTGGATCTTAATACCGGATATAAGTCGTGATAATCAAAAAGTATATACTGAACATTACAATGAGCTGATCAGTCTGTCTTTTGATCAAGATAATAATTGCACGGCAGCTTTTATAGGAACAAGCCATCAGGATCGTTTCGATAGTATTTTAGAGAATTTAGATATTGACTGGTCTTATCTTTCGTATGATGATGACGGGGAATATGAAGAAGAGTAGTGGTAATAAATATTATTTTTGTAAGAAGGAAACTTTCAAAAAAGGAAACTTTCAAAATAAATATCAAACAAACCATTAAACACTAAAAATGATGAAAAAACTATTTTTAATTTTACTGTTGTTATTGCAAATACCTACAATCTCAGGACAAAATCAAAGTGAAGACCCTTCATCAAAAAAAATTATCGGAACCTGGTACATGGATCAAAACCGGGATACGAAATGGGTTTTCAGTCAGGATGGAAAAGTCTACAACTATAATAAAAACATTTTTAAGGTAATGTATGGCTATACCATTTCGCACTCCTGTCAAAATTATTTATCTGAGACTATTGAATTTATAACATTAATGGACAAAGACGGAAATGAATTTTGTTTTAGAATAAATGCAATCAATGAAAACAAAAATGGCATATTATCACTTACTAAAATGGATAATATGGAGCAACTATTATTTGTAGACAATACTGATGTAATCGTAAGGAACTAAACAATTTAAAATTAATTATTGATAATTTAGTTTCGAAAAAATGAGCATACCTTTAATCTTATTTGTGTTGTTTTTAATAGCAATTGTTTCCTGTAAACGAAATACTGCTGACACTATTTATTCCGTTTCTTATAGTATCGAAAATGGAGGTAAGGGCGCTGCCAGTTTCAGTCTTTTAATTTCAAAAGATTCGACAAAGTACCTATGGGCAAATTATAAAGAAACAAAAACCAGATCTGAAGTTACATCCAGCGATAGATGGAAAAAAATAATAAATAGCATAAAGTTGGTAGATTTTAAGCATATTAATAGTGGTAAACGTCGTATTCAGTATGATAGTTCAGATGTTGTAATAACAATAAATGCAGATAAAGAATATAAATTGATCAATAGAGAAGAGGATTCTGTAAATTATACTAAGATAAAACCTTTAGAAATATTGCTGAAGCAAGAATATAAAAAATTAGATTCTTTAGCATTACATCTTTAATTAATACAAAAATGAAGCAATTACAATTAATACTCCTGGTAATCTTATTTGCTAATACAGCACAATCGCAGGCAATTAATGACTGTGAAACTTGTTTGTCTAAAACAATAAAACAAGAACAAATAAAAAACTTAAGCGCAGATGAATTGCGTTTTCTTACCAATGATTTATACGCCCGAAAAGGATATAAATTCAAAAGTGTTGAAATAGACAGTTACTATTCTGATAAAAAATGGTATAAACCAATCAATGAGAATGAGAAAATTGTTTACAACACAATTGAACAGCAAAATTTGCAATTATTTAAGCAAAGAACAGCTGAACTTAAAACAGATCGTGATAAGTTAATGAATGAGTTAAAGATATTTAAAGCTACAATATTGAGTAATGATAAAGTTACCCTAAAAAATAAATATTCATTTACACCCCAAAACGAGCAATACAAAAATATTACTGAAGCTTTAACAAAATTAAATCTTGAGGATGTAAACTGGTCAAAAAATAAAGGTTTATATAGTGTAACTATTGATAACGGTGATTATGTAATGACGTATGAGCTAAAGATAGAAAAGAATCATGTAACAGTACAATATAGCAGCAGAGGAGGATCTGATATTGCAGAATCTTTGTACCCAAGCGAGTTCTCTGATGAATTTTCTTTTTGGTGGGGATTTGAATGGAAAAATGACACGCTGAAATTCATAAAAATGAATGTAGCAGGCTAGAGAATAGATTTTTTTTTAGATCATTTAGAAAATCAAAATTTAAAACAACAACATAAAATCACCAATATGTCTCTATACAAATTCGACGAAGTTTTAAATGACTTAATGGATTATTTCATTTTAGGCGATCCGGATTATTTATTGCAGTATAAAACTGAAAATAATTTGCCTGATGATTTGCTTACGGAATTTACTACAGAAGAAACTGGTGATCAGGTTGTAGAACAAGGAGTAATGGTACCGATGATAGGAATTGAAAATCATCCGTACACCATATACTTCAATCTTTCGGTTCAAACTCCGGAGCTTTTAAAACCAGAAAATGAACTTCAGCATCAGCGTGACGGATATTGCTTAAAAGTAGTCAACGGACGAATTTACCTTTATACAATTCCTTATCTAAGAAATTTTGCAACACCAACAGTCGAAGCCTTAAAGAAATTCAAAAATGCTACGATAGAATTACCAAATGGCTGGTATACAGTTTCTGTGTTAGCCGGATTAACAAAACAGCTTACAGAAATAGAAACGGTTTCAGGCGAAATAAAAGAATTTGAAAGCATGGAACCCACTTTTGAATTTGTTTTGAAACCATCAACTGAAAAACCAGATTATACAGCAGATTTTAATTATCAGTTTAAAGTGGAAGTATAAGTTATAAAATAGAAATAGTGGAATTACGAAAAGAAATAGAGCCTCAATTTGATGTTGCAGAAAACCGTTATCCTGAAGTATTAAAATCAATTTTGGTTTACACAGATTATTGTGAAAAAAATGGAGATGAAGAGAATATAGAATATAAAAAACTCGAAGAAAAACTTCATCTCATGACAGGTAAAGAGATGTCGAAATTTAATTTGTGGGAATGGTGGGAAGAAGAGGGTGCCGAAAATCTGGCTTTCGATATTTCGTTACCAGACCCGCAAAAAGTAAATTCTCTTACCAAAGAGGAAGTCTATGAAATAGTAAGAAGATTAAAAACTTTTGAAGAAATTAATACCAAACATGTTTCAGATTTTTTTTCAAGGTTTTATCAGAATACAGTTTACGGAAATGGATATTTTATGAAATTTCTGGAAATTAATTTTAATAAATTCAGACTTAATTTATTTCAAAGAAACAAAGATAAAGACGGAAACTATTTTGAATATTCGATTGATGAGGTTATTGCAATTTTAATAGAATAAGATTTGTTCGAAATATAAAAAGACAGGGGATAAGCTCTAAAAAGATAATAATATGAAAATGTACATTTTAGTAAAACAGGGTGTTCCTGATAAGTTGGTTCCTGTAATTACCGCGCACGCTTCTTTAGCCTGTTTTAGAAGATTTGAACAGAATGAAAACATGCAAACCTGGATCAACGGAATCTTTAAAAAAGTAGTTTGTGTTGTTTCTGAAACAGAATTTAAAAATGCACAGAAAGAACCGGACAATATTGTATTAACTGAATCTGCTTTGGATAATCAGGAAGTTTGTTTGGCATTTGTACCCAGAGAAGAATATCCAAAAATGTTCAAATTCTTTAAAATGTGGACTCCACAAGATAATTTAAAGAATGAATAACGAAATAAATATAGAAGAAATCAGGGAAAATGCTTTTTTCTGGAAGTTTTATTTATGCTGGTTCAGAGGTTTTGATGATAAAGAAGAAATTAATATCGATGAAGCAGTTGATGTTATAGAAACCAATGAAACCGAATTTTATAATTGGGAAAGATCATTTTTTAATCATGAATCGATCGAAGAAAACCCAAGATATATTGCGGGGAATCTAACAGATAATTTAAATTTTGCTGTTGAATTTCAGGAATATGAGATCAATTTTTTTCTGAATGATATTTATATTGGTAATTTAGGAGGTCATTTTGAAGCTTGGTTTTTAACATTGAATGAATTGCTGGCTTTTGAAAAAAAAAACATTTTCTTTTTGCTTCTGTTACCAATGACAGGAATACAGGAAAATCAGAAATCTGTCTTAAAACCAACAATTATAAAACATCTGGAAGCTATTCCTAATTTTGAATCGCATTCTGAATATATTGCTAATTGTATTTTAAATGGTTTAATAATGGACTCTTCATTTCAGGAAACAGCTGAAATTGGTATAACAAATAATGAAAATCACAGTGTGAGAAATGTAATAAAGTACTCGCGCTATGAGGAAGATGTAAAAGAGCTGAATAAAATTCTTCATTCGTTCAAATAATAATCTTCGATCCTACACGCCTTAGCGGTTAAATTGAAAAGCATTAAACTTTTATTAACAAAAAGTAAGTGGTCATTAATTTATATTTGTAAGGCAAATTTAATTTTAAGCCTTACGAGTATGAAAATCCCCATTTTTAAAATTTTACTTTTTCTTTTATTCGCTTTTTCGGTAAGTGGTTACAGTCAAAATGTAAAGCTGCTAAATATTGATCAGCTGAACGAAAGAATCAAAAACGGAAAAGACAGTACTTATGTAGTGAATTTCTGGGCAACATGGTGCGCGCCCTGCATTAAGGAATTGCCTCATTTTGAAAAGTTAAACGCAGAATTTAAATCAGAAAAACTCGCTGTTTTGCTGGTTAGCGTTGATTTTAAATCAAAATTAAACTCTGCTGTAATTCCTTTTGTAAAAAGAAAAAACATGAAAAGTCAGGTTTTCTTACTGAACGAAAGCGATCCTCAAAAGTACATTGACCGAATCGATAAATCCTGGTCAGGCAGTATTCCAGCAACACTCTTCATTAAAGAAGATCAAAGAAAATTTATCGAATCTGAATTTACCTACGAACAATTATTAACCGAATATAAAAAACTATAAATTATGCAAAAGTTCATTACTACAGTTACAATACTAGTATTTAGTATTTTATTTGCCCAGGCACAAACGGCAACGCTTAAGGCAGGACAAACAGCACCTGAATTTAAATTAAAAAATGTTGATGGGAAAGAGGTTTCTTTTGCCAGTTACCCAAAAGCAAAAGGTTTTATCGTTGTTTTTACTTGTAATACCTGCCCGTATGCAGTGGCTTATGAAAAAAGAATAATTGAGCTGGATAAAAAATTTAAACCGCAAGGATATCCTGTAATTGCTATTAACCCAAATGATCCTGAAGCTTCGAAAGCTGATGCTTACGATAAAATGCAGCAATTGGCAAAAGATAAAAAATATCCTTTCCCTTATTTATTCGATCAGGGACAAGTGGTTACAGATCAATATGGAGCAAAGCATACACCGCATCTTTTTATTGTTTCTAAAACATCAAAAGGAAATATCGTAGAGTATGTAGGAGCAATCGACAATGATCCGGAAGGCACTAAAACAGAGAAAACAAAATATGCCGAAGATGTAATCGCATCATTAAAAAGCAATCAAAAGCCAGCTATAACTGAAACTAAAGAAATTGGCTGTACGGTAAAAAGAAAAGCGAAAGCATAGTTTTTTATATTTTCGTATAAAGAAACACCACTGAAAAGTTGGTGTTTTTTTGTTTAAAGATGTTTTTATAATTGTTCTTTTATTGTTTTGAAATGGTGGTATCCTCATTTTTTGTCATCCTGAAACAGGAGGATCACAATAGAAACTCGACAAAGAATCTCGATAAAGATTAGGAAATTACTTTGCAGAGTTTCTATTGTGATCCTTCGTTGCCCAGAACGATAAGATTGTGGTTACTTTGGTTTTGTCAGATGAAGTCGAAGCCCGTTTCAATAGACACTCTCTTCGACTCCGTTAAGGCTGACATTCATTATGTATAAAATAAAAAACAACTAATTTTAAACAAAAAAAAAGACTGTCTAAAAAGAACAGTCTTTATTATACTTTTTACAAACTTTTCAGCTTTTTCATAAAAACAGGAAACACTTCGTTCAATTCTTCAAAAAGAGGATTCTTACGGTGCTTTAGTTTTATTTCGCTAAACAATTTCAGACCAAGTGCAAATTGTGTCGCTTCGTTAGGATCTTCAAAAATATTTTTCTCTTTTATTTTTTCAATAATGCTAAAAACTTCGTCGTGATTGTCAAATTGTATTCCGAGTTCTTTTGCCGGTTCGGTTTCGCCGTTTGCGTATTCTTTTAAGCTTAATGTCAGGTAATATTTATTTGATCTTTTTTCCATTTGATTTAAATTATAATTATTTCAACCATTTCTCTACAATGGTTTTAAAGGTTTCCTTGTACTGTTCCCCAACAGTTATTTCGGTTTTATTAATGAATATTGAATTTTTACTGATCGCATTTATTTTTTCTAATGAAACAATAAAAGAACGATTGATACGCATAAATTTTGATGCAGGGAGTTTTTCTTCCAACGCTTTAAGGGAGATTAAAGACATTACGGATTTCTGAGTATCTTCAAGATGAACTTTTACATAATCTTTTAAGCTTTCGATGTATAAAATGTCTTTTAATGAAATTCGAACCCATTGATATTCCACTTTCAAAAAAATAAATTCATCATCAGCAGTAACAGAAGGATATTGACTTGATGCTTCTTCAGACATTTGTAAAACCTTATTGGCAGCCCTTAAAAACTCTTCATAACTAAAAGGTTTTAAAAGATAATCTACTGCATTAACCCTGTAACCTTCAATTGCATAATGGTTATATGCGGTCGTGAAAATAATTTTGGGCAATGGTCCGGGTTGTTCCTGCAAAAGTCTGGCCAGCTCCATACCTGTTAAATTGGGCATATTGATATCCAGAAAAACAATATCAGGTTGCTGTTCGCGTATCAAACTCATTGCTTCAACTGCATTATCGCAGCTGCAGCTTAATTCTAAAAAAGGAGTTTGTTCTATAAAAGTTTCCACCAGTCTTAATGCGAGTGGTTCATCATCTACTGCTATACATTTTAATACCATCATTGTTCTAAAGTTATTTGCAGATTTACTTTGTATTTGCCATTTGAGGCAATTCCGCATGTCATCATATGCTTGTGCGGATAAATTAAGTGCAGTCTGCGTTTCGTATTTGTTAATCCAATCCCGCCTTGATCTGTTGTTGCTGTTTTTTCGAAAAAAGTATTTTCAACTTCAAATTCAAGATTGTTTTCTTTTTGTCTAAGCTTAATATGTATTTCACTTTTGTCTGTGGCATGTACGCCATGTTTAAAAGCATTTTCTACTAAAGGTAATAACAACATGGGAACAATTGGGTAATCGTGTATTTTTTCGGGAATATCTGTTGTTATGGTAAGCTTGCTATTGGCACGAAGTTTCATTAAAGCTATAAAATCTTTCATGAAGTCGGCTTCTTTTAATAAAGTAGTTCTTTCGCCTTCGGTACTGTACAGTAAATATCGCATCATACGGCTTAAGGTATGAAGTGCACTTCGTGAATCTTCGATATTGGTATAAGTAAGCGAATAAATACTATTAAGCGAATTAAAGAAAAAATGCGGATTGATTTGTGCTTTTAGCATTGCCAGTTCGGCCATTGTTTTATCCTGCTCGAGTTTTTGTTTGTGTTGTGCTGCTCTTTGCCAGTGGTGTAGCATGGCCCAGCTCGTACTAATACCCAAAACCAACAAAGTAAGCATGAAAACATAATTGTCAAAATAGGGATTTTTGTATTTTTTAAACCCTAAAACCAAACTGATTTTAGTATGAAGATCAGTTTGAGATGTATAGAAATAGGCGATAACCTGCATAACAAAGATGATACAGAACTCCCAAAGCAAAAAAGGAGATGTACTATCTTTTATAATGGTTTTAGGAACGATGATTTTGGCATTAGAATAAAATATAATAATAAGTAAAACCAATACAATCATTTGCCAAATCCAAAAAACTGTAGGAAGCACTACATTCCAGGTTATAGGAATATAAAATAACATTATAAATCCCAATAAAAGCCAGGCAAGAATATGTAATCCGGTGAAAATGTATGGTTTAAAAAAGTTTGGTGACATTTTATATTATGATTTTATGACAATATTACATTATATTTATAGAAGATATAAAAGCAATCGCCCAAAATTGTATGAGAACCCGTAAAAACCATTTTAGAGCCGACGAGCATGTTGTAACACGTGTTGTTATTGATTAATAAACTTCTATCGGTTCTTATGTGATATCTATCGATTGTTTCTTGCGCTCCGTCTATTGTAAATTTTTTGTTTGTTATATTTTAGTTCTTTTGTTTCGATATAAATTGATAATTACACATTTTTCACAATGAATAAGCAATCCTTTTTAAGCATTCTCGCAGTAGCTGTTATTATCACATCGTGTGGTAATAAAAATGACAAATCGGCTCAGGCCGGAGGTGCACCACAAGTTAAAGAGTATAAAACGCTGACTTTAGAGACTAAATCAGCCACATTAAATACAGACTTTCCTGCCAGTATCCAGGGACAGCAAAACATCGAAATTCGCCCTAGGGTAGAAGGTTATATCGATAAAATTTATGTTGATGAAGGTGCTGTTGTTAAAGCAGGGCAGCCTTTATTTAAAATCAGCGCACCAGAATATGAGCAACAAGTTCGTACAGCAACTGCAAGTATAAAAAGTGCTCAGGCAGATTTAAGTTCAGCAAAACTGGCAGTAAATAAAGTAAAACCACTGGTAGAAAAAGGAATCATTAGTAAATACGATCTTGAATCGGCTCAATATACTTATGAGTCGGCTTTGGCGTCAGTAGCCCAGGCAAATGCAGCTTTAGTAAATGCCAAAACCAATTTGGGATATACTACAGTTACAAGTCCAGTTAATGGAGTTGTGGGTTCAATCCCGTTTCGTTTAGGAAGTTTGGTGAGTTCTAATACAACTGAACCTCTTACAACAGTTTCCAGTATAGGAAACGTTTTTGCTTATTTTGCAATGAACGAAAAAGCTTTGCTAAATTTTAGTCAAAGCGGTACGGGAACTTCATTAGAACAAAAAATCAAACAATTGCCAGCCGTTTCACTTTTACTTTCAGATGGTTCAACTTATCCTGAAAAAGGACGCATTGAAACCGTAAACGGGTTAATCAATACCGAAACTGGTTCGGTAAATATCAGAGCGCGTTTTCCTAATCCAAAAGGAATCATTAGAAGCGGAAGCAGTACAACTGTGAGAATCCCGAATGAAGTAAAAGACGTTATCTTAATTCCTCAGAGCGCTACATTCGAACTTCAGGATAAAATCTTTGCTGTTACTGTAGGGAAAGACGGAAAAACAAAAAATGTCAATATTGCTAAACTTGAAAACACAGCAGGGAATTACTACGTTGTAACAAGTGGCTTAAAAGCAGGTGATCAAATTGTATTAGAAGGAGTCGCTGCTTTAAAAGAAGGAACCGAAATTAAAGCTCAAAATCAGAATCAGGAAACGGTTTACGCTGACTTAAAATAAGAAAAAATGTTTAAAATATTTATACAAAGACCTGTACTTTCGACGGTAATATCTGTTATTATTGTCATTCTGGGAGTTTTAGGACTTATTGAGTTACCTATATCTCAATATCCTGATATCGCCCCACCAACAGTAAACGTTTCGGCAAGTTATACAGGTGCCAATGCTGACGTTGTACTTAAAAGTATCGTAATTCCGCTTGAAGAGCAAATTAACGGTGTAGAGAACATGACTTACATGACTTCTACAGCAACAAATGATGGTAATGCCTCTATAAAAATTTTCTTTAAAGTAGGAACAAACCCGGATTTAGCAGCGGTAAACGTTCAGAACAGGGTTTCCAGAGCAACTAGTTTATTGCCTGTAGAGGTAACTCAGGCGGGTGTAACAGTAACAAAGAGTCAGAGTAGTAACTTAGTGATTTTCTCTTTATATAGTGATGATCCTGCTTATGATCAGACCTTTCTTCAAAATTATGCTAAAATCAACCTTGTACCGCAAATTCAGCGTGTAGTTGGGGTAGGAGATGTAACGGTTTTTGGTGCAAAAGATTACTCAATGAGAATCTGGTTAAAGCCGGATATCATGCAACAATACAAGTTGATTCCCAGTGATATTTCAGCTGCTTTGGCCGAACAAAATATCGAAGCTGCACCAGGTAAATTTGGTGAGAACGGAGATCAGGCTTTTCAATACGTAATTAAGTATAAAGGACGTTTAACCAGCGACAAGGAATTTGGCGATATTATCATCAAATCTGTTGGAAACGGACAAATGCTGCGATTAAAAGATGTTGCTAAAGTAGAGCTAGGATCTTTAAGTTATACTTCAACGATTAAAACAAATGGTGTAGAATCTGCTGCAATGGCAATTAGCCAGACTCCAGGATCTAATGCCCGTGATGTAATCAACAACTCTAAAGCCCTTATTGAAGAGGCTGCAAAAATCTTTCCAAAAGGAGTAAAATATACGATTCTTGTTGACGTTAATGAAAACCTTGATGCTTCTATCGAAAAGGTAATTCATACGTTGATTGAAGCTTTTATATTGGTTTTTATCGTAGTATTTATTTTCCTTCAGGATTTCAGATCAACTTTAATTCCGGCCATTGCAGTTCCGGTAGCCATTGTAGGAACATTTTTCTTCCTGAATTTATTTGGGTTTACCATTAACTTATTAACCCTTTTTGCCATGGTACTGGCCATTGGTATTGTGGTCGATGATGCTATTGTCGTCGTCGAGGCGGTGCATGCCAAGCTGGATCACGGTTATAAGTCGTCTAAGAAAGCGACGATTGATGCAATGGATGAAATCTCCGGAGCGATTATTTCGATCACTCTTGTAATGGCAGCGGTATTTATTCCGGTAACTTTTATTACAGGATCTACTGGGGTTTTCTACAAACAATTTGGTATTACGTTAGCCGTTGCAATTATCCTTTCTGCGATTAACGCCTTGACTTTAAGCCCTGCATTGTGTGCTTTGCTTTTAAAACCACATGCTGACGATCACAAACATAAAAGTTTTATTCAAAGATTTTATACATCGTTTAACGTTGCCTTTGATAACGTTACGAGTAAATATAAAAAATCAGTTCAATTTCTTTCTGTAAAAAAATGGATCGTATTGGCCTCTATTGTTATTGCTGGTGCATCTTTATTTTATATGATGAAAACAACACCATCTGCTTTCGTTCCTGCGGAAGATCAGGGAACTGTTTTTGCCAACATAAGTTTACCGCCATCTGCTTCTATGGAACGTTCTGATATTATTGCAAAAAAAGTGGATAGTATTGCCAAAACAATTCCGGGTGTTAAAAACACACTTCGAATTGTGGGACAGAACTTTACAGCCGGAGCGGGAAGTGCTTACAGTATGGTAATTGTAAAACTGGAGACTTGGGAGAAACGTGATCTGAGTGTAAATGATGTAATTGGCCAGCTTTTTGCCAAAACAAGCGGCATTCGTGAAGCTAATATCTTCTTTATTTCTCCGCCAACAATTCAGGGATTTGGACAAAGTGGAGGATTCGAATTCCAATTGCAGGATAAAGGAGGACACACTACGGCTGAATTCTTTAAAGTAAATACTGATTTTTTAGAAAAGTTGTCAAAACGCCCTGAAATTCAATATGCCACCACGCCATTTAATCCAGGTTTTCCTCAATATATGATGGATATTAATCTGGCAAAAGCAAAAGATGCAGGTGTACCTGTCAACACGATTTTATCAACGATGCAAGGTTATTACGGAGGATTGTATGCTTCAAATTTCAATAAATTCGGAAAACAATACCGTGTTATGATTCAGGCTTCTCCGGAATTCCGTACCAATACAGAAGGATTAAATAAAATCTTTGTTAGAAACAGTGCAGGAACAATGGCTCCAATTACAGAGTTTGTAAAAATGACCAGAGTTTTCGGGCCGGAATCTATTTCAAGGTTTAACCTTTTCTCTTCTATTGCTATTACGGGAGCTCCAAATCCTGGATTTAGTTCAGGAGATGCCATTAAGGCCATTCAGGAAGTTGCAGCAGAAGAACTTCCAACAGGTTACGGATATGAATTCTCAGGATTAACACGTGAGGAATTGGCTTCAGGAAGCGAAACCATTTTTATCTTTATATTATGTCTTGTCTTTGTATACTTCTTATTAAGTGCACAATACGAGAGTTATATTTTGCCATTTGCAGTATTATTATCGATTCCGTTTGGATTGGCAGGAGCGTATTTGTTCTCGATTATTTTCAAATTAAACAGTAACATTTACCTTCAGATTTCTCTAATCATGTTGATTGGTTTGCTGGCGAAGAACGGTATTTTGATTGTTGAATTTGCCCTCGAAAGAAGGCGTAAAGGAATGCCAATTGTACAGGCAGCAGTTGAAGGAGCCGTTGCGCGTTTAAGACCGATTTTAATGACTTCTTTTGCCTTTATTTTAGGACTTGTTCCTTTGATGTTTGCTTCCGGAGCAGGAGCTGTAGGAAACAAATCAATTGGTACAGGAGCAGTAGGAGGAATGTTAATTGGTACCATTTTGGGAGTATTTGTTATTCCAGTATTGTTTATCATTTTCCAGACCTTACAGGAAAAAGTGAGTGGCCCGGCAAAAGATGGTTATGATGATGAAGATGATGATGAAGAGGTACAACTAATCGAAGCTCATAAAGAGTAATAATTTTAATTAAGAAAAAATGACTCATAGTTCAAATAAATATATTCTTATGGTAGTTGCAGTCACTCTTTTGAGTGCCTGTGTTACCAAAAAGTACGAGCGTCCCAAAACATTATCGACAGATAATTTATACAGGGATCAGGCTTCTGCTGACTCGACTACTATCGCCAATATGCCTTGGCAGACTATTTTTAAGGATCAAAAACTAAACGCTTTAATTCAGAAAGGACTAGACCAGAACCTGAACTTAAAAAATGCAATAGAAAATATCGTACAGGCGCGCGCAACTTTACGTCAAACCAAATTGGCTTATTATCCAACTTTGGATTTTGATGCTAATGCAACACGTAATAAGCAATCTAAGGCAGCTTTGAATTTTCCGGCAGGAATCAATATCAATACGTTAACTACGACTTATAAAATGGGTCTGAGTACGTCTTGGGAAGCTGATATTTGGGGAAAATTAAGCAGTTCTAAAAGAGCAGCTTTAGCCACTTATCTTTCTACAGATGCGGCAAAACAAGCGGTACAAACCCAGTTGATTTCGGATATTGCTAATAATTATTTCTTATTATTATCGTATGACAAGCAATTAGAAATCACGAAATCTACATTAGAAAGCCGTATTAAAAATGTCGAAGTTATAAAAGCTTTAAAAGAAGGAGCAATTGTAACAGGTGCTTCTGTTGTACAAAGTGAGGCCAACCAGCATGCAGCCGAAGTGTTGATTCCGGATTTAAAAAGAAGTATTCGCGAGACAGAAAACGCACTTAATATTTTATTAGGACAACCATCAGGACCAATCGAAAGAGGGGTTTTAGGTGAGCAGGTTATTCCTGAGAAAATAGCTATTGGTTTACCAGCGCAATTGTTAGAGAATCGCCCGGATGTTCGTCAGGCTGAGTTTGATTTCAGAACCGCTTTTGAGACCACTAATATGGCTAAAACTTATTTTTATCCAAGTTTAACACTTACCGCAAGTGGTGGTTTGTCTACTTTGCAATTAAAAAACTTCTTCGATCAGTCTATTTTTTATTCTATAATTGGAGGATTAACACAGCCTATTTTTAATCAAGGACTTAATAAAGCAAGATTAACAAACGCGCAATCAAGACAAGTGCAGGCTTTTAATAATTTTCAACAAAGTCTTTTAGTTGCAGGTCAGGAAGTTTCGAATGCCTTGTATGCTTATGAAATGGCGGTTGAAAAAGAAGATTCAAGAGAAAAACAAATCGAAGCATTAGAAAAAGCAGTAGATTTTACACAACAACTTTTAGAATACAGTTCTGCCACTAATTATACAGATGTATTAACCTCAGAACAAAACCTTTTAGCAGCTCAATTGAGTGGTGTAAATGATAATTTACAGAAATTACAAGCTGTAGTTGATCTGTACCGCGCTCTGGGTGGTGGATGGAAATAAGAGATATCGATAAATCATTTTTATGATGATCGTCACAAATTAAAATATGTATAAAAACGCCTCAAAATTTTGAGGCGTTTTTTTATACATTTTGTCGGCTCTGAGGTACTATTCGTCGATTGGTTTGGTGTTTTTGTATAATGAGGAGTATAAAAGCAAATAAATGGCACTACTTTAGCATTGTATTAAATACATTAATACTAAATACTACAAAAATGAAAAAAATAGTAATTGCAATAATGCTCTTGATGAGTGTTTTTGCTCACGCACAAGTTTCGATCAATGTAAATATTGGTACACCTCCAAGTTGGGGGCCACAAGGTTATGACGATAGTAGATATTACTATTTGCCGGATATCGATACCTATTATGATGTTACCCAAAAACAGTTTATTTATGATAATAACGGCAGATGGATCAGACAAAGCAGATTACCTTCAAACTACAGACAATATGATCTGTACGGAGGATATAAGGTAGTTTTAAATGATTACAGAGGAGATGCTCCTTATACGTATCATAAAAAACACAGAGCAGAATATCCAAAGGGATATCACGGGAAACCTCAAAAAAACAGAGGTAACAAACCGGATAAAGCATATAAAGAAAATAACAAGTATAAAAATAAAAACGGAAATTCTAAAAACGATCATCCAGATAAATCTAAAGGGAATTCTAATAAAGGTAAGGATCACCGACATGATAATCACCACTAAATAAAAACATGACTAATTTTGAAGAACGCCTCAGCAATGAGACGTTTTTTTTGTTTAATGCGATGTTTTTTTTTAGTGTTTCATTTTTTAACTGCGATATATAAAAACAAAAAAGGCTGTCCTGGCAAAGACAACCTTTAATGACTAATAAAATAAAAATGTATTCTAAAGTTTTACTTTCCTGATTGATTTTCAGGGCTCATAATAACTTCGACACTACTAGAACTATCCAAAACGTGCTTACTAAACTGTTGAATAGTTTTTTGATTAATTTTAGAAATTAAATTTTTATATTCTTCCTCCTGTAAAAACGGAATCTGACTTAAACTGTTGTTATAGAGCGTGTTGATCCAGAAAGAATTGGTTTTAAGTGATTCTTCCCTGTTTTTTAAAAGCGCCTTTTTAATGTCCTCTAAATCATTTGCATTGACCGGATTTGATTTTAAATCGTTTAATTCTTTCCAGACAATCTGCATTAATTTTTCTTCTTTATCAGGATTACAGTCAAAAGTCAGGGCAAGACTAAAAGTTGGTTTTGGGATTATTTCAAGATTTCCGCCAACGTTTACGCCGTAACTGCCGCCTTCTTCTTCGCGAATCGTCTGCAGGAACCGCTTTGATAGTATTTCTCCAATGATATACATCGACAAAGCATTTTCTTTACTGTATTGGATTGTTCCGGTTAAGTTTAAATAAACCGTTGTTTTCGCCACTTCCATCGGACGTGTGAAATGCACTTCGGTTTTTCCTTTCTTAGGTTCAATATTATGATCTACATAATTTTCCTTTAAAGCCGGATTTGATTTAATGTTTCCAATGTATTTCTGAATCAGTTCTATGGCTGAATCCGGAATGTTTCCAACAAAAATAAAGGTGAAATCACCAGCATTTTTAATTCGGTCACGATAAATACTTTCTGCTTTTTTCAGATCAATAGTCTCAAGGAATTTCTCGTTAAATATAAATGTACGCGGGTTATAATTAGAATTGGCCAGTTCAATAGTATCCTTAAAAGTGTTTGCGTTGTCTTGTTTGATATTTTCGAGATTGTTTTTATACTGCTCTTTCAGAATACTAAAAATATTGGGATCAAAACGTGGCACTTCAAAAGAAAGATAAAGCAATTGCAGCATCGTTTCGAAATCGGCTTTGTTGGAACTTCCCTGAAAACCCTGCGTATTTTCGCCAATAAAAGGGGAGGCCTGTGCTACTTTTCCGGTTAGTTTTTCTTTTAAGCCCATGTTATCAAAATTGCCTAAACCGGAAGATCTTGCAAGTGTTGTTGCAATTTCGGCGGAAGCCAGATCTTCTGTTTTTACCAACGATTTACCACCTTTTGAAAATGCAGAGAAAACAATCTGATCTTGTGAATATGTTGTTGGAAGCACAATTATTTTAGCATCATTCTCTAAAATATAACCTTTAGCATCCTTAATTCCGGCTACTTCGAATGTCTTTTTGATAGCAGCAGGTTTTAATTCTTTTTCTATTAAAGGTGCATTGTTTTCTTTTTTTGTGTACGGTTCTAAAGGCATACTTTCAACCTTTTTCATCACATTAACAACAGCTTCCTTATTTGGGAAATCATTTTTATCCTGATCAGAACCAGTCACCAAAACTACTTGATTTATAGGTTTCTGGATAGTTTTCGCGTAAGTGTTCAATTCTTCCAGACTGATGCTTTTAATAATACCAACAATCAATTTATAATCATCGTCTGCAGAAAGAAAAGGTTTTGCTTTTAAGAAATAATTCGTCAGTTTATCTGCCCAGCTGTCGTTGTCGACTTTATCTTTATTGCTGAGAAAATCATCGTATGAGCTTATGAAAATCTTTTTTGTTCGGTCTAGTTCAGCTTGTGCGGCACCAAAACGTTTTAAGCGTTCTGCTTCGGTATACGCTTCTTCAAAAGCCTGAATCGTTTTTCCTTTTTTGGCTAAAGCCGAAATATTAAAGGATGTACTTAATCTTGAAACAGGTTCGAAATAAGTTTTTAAGTTTAATGCCGAACCTTGGTTTTTTAGGATTAATTCTCTGAAACGATTGTTTAAAATACTGGTATAAAAAGAGTTCATTACGTTTTTACGCGTTACAGTGCTGTCTTTTAATAAGGGCTCATCGAGAACATACTGAAGCGTAATAGAAGTTGATGAAGCCTCTTTATCTGATGCAGTTCCGAAATACAATTCATCATGTTTTGGAATCTGCGCATAGGTTCTGGCAGCTGCTTTTTTAGCCAAAGCAATACCCGAAAATATTGCTTTGACCTTTTGCTCCATTACTTTTACATCAATATCTCCCACAATAATCACAGCCTGTAAATCGGGTCTGTACCATTTTTTATAGTAATTGCGTAATTCGGCATATTTGAAGTTATTGATGATATTTAAATCACCAATAACATCTCTTTTACTGTATTTTGAACCTTTGTATAAAACAGGATCCGTCTGCATTTTTAAGCGAAAACCGCTCGTTCTTCGGGTTCTCCATTCTTCCCTGATTACACCTCTTTCTGCATCAATTTCTGCATCAGTTAAAGACAGCGATCCTGACCAGTCATGAAGTACCCAAAGTGTAGAATCAATTAGTTTCTGATTAGCAATGGGAACACTGCTAATATTGTAAACAGTTTCATCCTGAGCGGTATAAGCGTTGATGTCTTTACCAAAACTTACTCCGTTTTTTTCCAGCATTTTAATGATACCTTTTCCTTTAAAATGTTCTGTTCCGTTAAAGGCCATGTGTTCCAGAAAGTGCGCCAATCCGTTTTGATTATCATCTTCAAGTATGGCGCCAACGTTTTGAACAAAGTAAAAACTCGCTCTGTCTTTTGGCTCTTCGTTGTGCAGAATATAATACGTTAATCCGTTTTTTAATTTTCCGGTTGTCACGTTTTTATCCAGCGCAATATTGGTTTTGAATTGAGCAAACGCACCCTGAACAGACAGCGCTAAAATGCCTATGATGATATTTTTTTTAGTATACATTTTAATGTTTTTTATCTTCTGTTTCTTCTAATTAGTATAAAAGCACCGCTTAAAATGATCAATAAAGGAAATAGCCCAATAAAGACAATTTTATTGATGAAAACCTGATTCGCATTGATGATTATTTTCTTATCTGTATTTTCCGGACGGGTAGTATCGATTGGATATTGGTAATTGCTGAACCAGCTGAAAACATCAGTAAAAAACTGAAATGTTCCTGAACCGCTTCGGCTTAACTCTGCATTACCCATAAAATCAGCATCTCCGGCAACAATTATTTTTTGGGATTTTCCGTTAATATTTCTCGTTAATGCCACAACCAGGGGAATAGTCGTTACAGAAGGCTGTTTCTTCAAATTTTCGGAAACTGAAGTAATTCCCATTTGAGATTCCCATGCAGGCTGGTTATTGGTTTTTAAAAGTGGTGTAACTTTAAATCCGGCATTTTTAACGATTTTGATTCCGCTGCTTCCTAAAAGCGGAATTGGATAATCATTTCTGGTTTTACTAAATTTAATGATAGCAGGATCTGTATTTTTTTGAAGATCGGTTACTAAATAATCCGGAGAATTGGTTTCACTTTCCTGAACCAGTGTTTGTTTGGTATAACTCAATCCTAATTTATCTGTTATAGCAGCTAAAGCCGAATTAGTCTCAGGTTCAGATAAAAGCATTACATTTTTTCCTTGGTCGATATACTTGGTAATACGGTCAATGGCACCCTGACTCAATTGTGTTTTTGGATCGGCAATAATTAAAATACCGGTTTGTTCCGGAATATTCTGCGCATTAATATCTACAGAGGAAACATCAAAACCTTGATTGATAAGTGAATATCTAAAAGTGATTTCATTGAATCCTGTTTTGTAATTTTTATCTCCGTTTTTATCAATGCTTCGCTCCATGTTTCCGGTGGCAAAAACAATTTTTGGAGCAGGAACCACTAACCTTTTTAAAGAAGCAGAGATTTCTTTTTCGCCCGGAGCTTTAAATAAATCATCAAACATTCTTAAAAATGTTTTCTTTCCGTTGTATTGGATTGTTCTTACCACTCGGTTTTGTTCCGGTTTCAGATCAATAACTTTTTTAATTTCCTCAGGAGAATATAATTTTTTAAGTTTTACATTCTGCGTTTCGATCAGTTTATCGGCAAGCTGTTTATCATTTAATCCCGGGTTTTGGGCATACAATGCTTCATTGTTTGAAGTGTCGTAATAATACACATATTCCATTTGCATTTGAGGCAAAAAACGGGTGTAGTTTTGAAAACTTGAAATATCCTGATTTTGCGAATACGGCATAGCCATATAATAGTTAATATCTAATAAGTTTACATAAGTAGTAAGCGTAATTGGTCCTTCTATTTTATTGACAATATCTAAACTCGTTTTGGTTAATGTTCTGTCTTTATTGCGTGTCATATCTTCATAGAACGTCAGAGATGCTCTTGAAGTAATATAGCCAAGGGCCAAAACAACACTTATAAGTAAAGTATATTTTAAAACTCTTTTAGAAACGGGCTGTGCATCTCTTCCGGTTTGTAATTTGTAAATACTCAAGCCAATAAAAAGACTGCTAACCAGTATAAAATACAATACATCTTTACTTATAATTAGACCTTCTAGCATTTCGTTTGCACGACCGGCGATCGATAGAAAATAAGTGATATCTTTTACATACTCGACATCCTGCCATAATTTGCCAATAAAATTTAATCCTGCCAAAACTACCAATGTACTAATCGCAGCAACAACCTGATAAGAAGTTAAACAAGACATAAAAAGCCCAATTGCAGCATAGGTACAAACCAATAAATACAAACCAATAAGTCCCGAAATAGCAAATTTTAAATCTAAATTTTCGACAGAGAAATAAGAAATAACAACCTGTAACCCCAATATACCAACAAATAAAAGACAATAAGCGGCAATGGCTAAATATTTGCCTAGTACAATTTCTTTGATTTTAATGGGCGAGGAAAGTAACAATTTGATAGAACCACTGTTGATTTCACGGCTTATCAATCCCATTGTTAATAGCGGAACATATAGATATAAATAATTCTGCATTTCAGTATATAAGCCCATGAATCCTGAAAAAATAGCTTGCGACAAATTACCCATTCCGTCGCCCATTTTCTGAGATTTTTCAAAGCGTTCCAGAGAGTCAAAGAATTTCCAGTTGGACTGGATGGAAAATATGACTAAAACGACCCATGCAACAGGCGAATAAAACATCGTGTTGAGTTCTGTTTTAGCGATTCTGTATATTGTTTTCATTTGTTTGTTTTTTAAGAAAGAATAGCGTTTTTAGAAGGCGCTTTTTTAGATAATTGAGCAAAAATTTCGTCCAGAGATACTTTTTCAAATTGAATTTCTCTCAATTTCCAGTTGTTATAGACACTTAGCGAAATAATTTTTTCGGCGACTTCCTGAGTTCCGGTAAAAGTGATCTGTACTTTTTTTGGAGACAGGAAAACAGCATTCGTTATCTCGGCTATATCTGTTAATGCTTCAAGAGCTGGCGGATTTTCAAAACTTGCCATTAATTTGTCTGCTTCGATATAATTATTAAAAGCATCAAGCGTATCGGAAAAAACCATATGTCCGTTTTCGATCATTCTGATATCCTGACAGGTTGCCTGAACTTCAGATAGAATGTGAGAGGAGAAAATAACGGCTTTGTCTTTGGATATTTTTTTGATTAATTTTCTAACTTCTAAAATCTGGTTAGGATCAAGCCCGTTTGTTGGTTCATCTAAAACTACTAATTTAGGTTCGTGAATAATAGCCTGGGCAATACCTACACGCTGTCTGTAACCTCCTGATAAGTTTCGGATTAAACGGTTGCTGAAATGTGCAATGCCGCATTGTTCTTTGGCTTTTTCTAAAGCATACTTTAAATCTTCTTTTTTTACATGTCTTAATTCTGCACAATGAATCAAATATTCATCTACCGTTAAATCCAAATGCAATGGCGGTGTTTGTGGCAGGAAGCCAATTAATTTTTTGGCTTCGACAGGGTTTTCTTTTAAATTAATTCCATCAATAAAAATGTTTCCTTTGGTTTGGTTTAAAACCCCGCAAAGAATATTCATAGTAGTTGATTTTCCAGCACCATTAGATCCTAAAAGACCTAAAATTCTGTTTGTTTTAATTTCAAAACTAATATTTTGTATTGCCCAATCCTTACTATATTGATGTGACAAGTCCTCAACTCTTACAATTGTTGTTTCCATAGTGTTTTTAAAATCGCAAGAATGTTTTTAAGTAACATTCTTGCGTTTATTTTATTTGTTTAGTATCCAGAATTTTGGTTTAAGAAAGGATTAGAGCGAAGTGCCGGCTCTGGAATAGGATATAAATTATCCGTAGATTTCCAGATTTTATCCGATAAAGCAGAGAGTGTTTCATCTAGTTTTCCGGTTCTTTTAAGATCCAGCCAGCGATGTCCGTTTTCGGCAAAAAACTCGCGTTGTCTCTCAAGAGCAATTAAGTCCAATAATTGATTTGGATTTGTTAGCGTAGTATTCTCTAATAAAGCTCTATTTCGAATTGCATTAATATCCTGCTGAGCTCCGGTAATATCATTCGATTTTACCCGGGCTTCGGCGCGTATTAAGTAGAGTTCTGCTAATCGAAGCAGGGTAGAGCGCTCTGAGGGAGAGTCTCCAAAATCATTTTGATATTTGCGAGGTGCAATACCTAAAAATACGCCCAATCTGTCAGTAATATCAATGGTCCAGTTTATTTTTCTGGCATCACCGGTTTCAAAAAGCGCATTACCTTTTCTTAGCAATAAAGTCCCCCCGGTTGTAAATACAGTAGATCCTTCGTAAGTATAATCAACATTATAATACGGTATTTGAAGAATCGACTCTTTATTATCTGCAATAAAAGGGCTGTTAGATTCTGTTAATCCCGTAATTAAACCATAAGTACCAGTTTGATTAATTACAGCAGATGCATGGGTTGATGCCTCATTCCATTTTCCTAAATAAAGATTCACCCTTGCCAATAAAGCTTCTGCCGCCCATTTTGTAGCTCTGATTCTTTCCTGATCATAATTTTTATAATCTGTTGGAAGATCTTTTGAAGCATCTGTTAAGTCCAGTAAAATTTGTGCATAAACAGCCTCTTGCGAAGATTGCGGCAACAATGCTGATACATCAACATTTGTAGTAAGTACCAGCGGCACACTTCCCCAAAGATTGGTCAGGTAGAAATAAGAATACGCTCTTAGAAATTTAGCTTCGGCAATCCATTGTTTGCTTTTTACGGCATTAATAGAGCTACTTTTACTAAGCCCTTCGATGACGTTGTTAGTATTGTAAATAGTTTTATACAATTCGCCCCAGTTAGCGTTTATAGTTCCGTCAGTTTCCGGAATTTCATTCGAACTGTAAACATTGGCAATACCTGTTCTTGGCACTAATTCATCAGCTGTTTGCCCAAGAAGCGCATGTACCCTGTTATAAAAAAAATCGGCAACCATGCTTTGGTAAATTCCGTTTACAGCAGCTTCGGCTGTTGCCTCGGTAGCATACACACTTTCTGATGAGAGCTGATTGCTTGGAAGATCAACATCCAGAGCATTATCACAACTTGTAAGTCCTAATAAAAGAAAAAACGAAAATACACAGGTATATTTAGTAGAAAAATTTTTCATGATTTTTTAGATTTAAAATGTAAACTGAGTTCCTAGAGTGATGGTACGCAATGGAGGCAATGCCAAACCTTGTGTTTCCGGATCAAGACCTTTGTACTTTGTAAATGTTACCAAGTTTTGTCCCTGAACCGAAAGGCGAATGCTCTGTAAATATTTCTTTGTTGCCTGATCTAAAGGAATCTGGTAAGAAGCGCTTACATTTTTAAGTTTTATATACGATGCATCTACAATAGAAGCATTGGATCCTAAATAATTAAAAAAACTATTTTGAAAACCTGAACTTAAAACATTTCCTTGTGCGATATAATCATTGTATTCATCTACCTGAAAATTCGCCGTTGAATAAGGATAACCCGGCTGAGCTCCTGTAGAAGACATTAGAGTAGTACCATCCTGTTTGACGAATTGAAACAAAAAGTCAAGAGTAAAAGCTCTATAGGTAATGGTATTCGAGATCCCACCGTAATATTGAGGGTAAGATGGCCCGCCGTACTTTCTGTCACCTTTGCCTGTTTCAGCATATCCTGAAGAGATTCTTCCGTCTCCGTTTAGATCTTCAAACTGAGCAATTCCATTAGCATTTACACCGGTATAATTATACAAATACCTGCTGTTTAAAGGGTTTCCTACTACATATTGAGAGTAATAGCTGGTGAACTCTATACCCGGAAATGATACTAACTTATTTGAATTGGTCGAAATATTAAAGGACGTTGACCAGTTGAAGTTTTTAGTATGAATATTGGTAGTCGCTAGAGTAAATTCCCATCCTTTATTTTCAACTTTTGCAGGTAAGTTTGCTGTATAGGTTGTAAAACCTGCCTGCGCACTAAGGGTATAGTTTACCAATTGGTTACTTGACGTATTTTTATAATAAGCAGCGGTAAAAGAAATACGATCGTTTAGGAAACTTAAATCTAGGGCAGCTTCAAATTTCTTTGTTAATCCCCATTTGATGTTAGGATTTGCAATTCTGGCTGCTGCCATAGAAGCATTTCCATCGCCGTAAGTACGAGTGTCAAAAGTTTCAGCATATTGATAATCGCCAATTTCGTCACTTCCAATTTCTCCATAGCTGGAACGTAGTTTTCCAAAACTTAACCATTTTACATTATTTAAGAATTTTTCCTGAGTAAATACCCATGCACCACCCACAGAACCAAAGTTTCCAAAACGATTATTCGCTCCAAAACGTGATGAACCATCCCTTCTAAAGTTAATGTTCAGGATGTATTTATTATCAATATTATAGTTAAGTCTGCTAAAAAGAGAAATGTACTTATATTCTGCACTTCCGTTAGTAGCCGTTACGTTTTCTGCAGTTCCCAGATTTCCAATTAAATTGTCCGAACTATAGCCGCTTGAACTAACGTAAGATGGCATTTCAGATTTCCTGTTCTGCCATGAACCTCCAACTAATGCAGTTAAGTTTCCTTTCCATAATTCAGTGGTGTAATTCAGCTGTGGCTCTACAGTAAAATTATTGGTATTATTGGTCGAAACAGTATAGGATCTTTGAAAGTTCATATCCATGCCATTGGCTTCGGCATAAACATGATTACTTGCTGATGCCAGCATGAATTGTTTGGTCTGCATTTGCGCTCTTCCGTATCCAAGATCTGTTTTAAAAGAAAATCCTTTTGCAATCTCATACTGAAGGCTTAAACTTGTAATTAAGTTCGTTCCTTTATCGTCTACTCTTTTCTCTAAAGCAGCAAGCGGATTAATATCGCTAAAATAGTCCGGAGACCAGTAATAACTGCCATCTGCATTGTACAACGGACGGTTAGGAGCAGTGCCTACTGCATAAGTTGTGATATCAAAAAAGGGCAGTTTATTATTATCTGTGGCAAAAATTACAGAAGCCCCAACTTTTAATTTATTATCAAGTGTACTGTGATTGATATTAAAGTTGGTAGAGAATTTGTCATAGCTAAAATTTCCCGGTACAACAGTAGTTTCCTTATGATAAGTACCACTTAAAAGGAAATTTGTGGTGTCATTTCCGCCTCTTAATGACGCAGAATAGTTATTGAAATTAGCTGTTCCGCCTATTAATTTTTTCTGCCAGTTTGTTTGCGCATTCGGGTCCCAGTCAGTAATAGCAATACCGTTACTATCAACATCAGCAACATCACCGTTATTGGTCAATGCCGTTTGCAGCATGTTTAAATAAGCAGGCGTTCCTAATGTTTTTGCCATATGGGCTACTTCAGAAACTCCTGAATTGGTAGTTACCGTAAATTCTGTTTTTCCTGATTTTCCTTTTTTGGTCGTAATTAATACCACACCATTGGCTCCTCTTGAACCGTAAATTGCCGTTGCATCTGCATCTTTTAAGATCTCGATGCTTTCTATATCATTTGGATTGATGATATTAAGAGGGCTGGTCGATTTTTGGGCACCTCTAATAACATTTTGATCCTGAACCTGTTCCTTAATATCGTCTCCAATATAAGGAACCCCATCAACAATATAAAGAGGTAAATTGTTTCCGGCAATAAAATTTCTTCCACGAATACTAATATTCATATCAGATCCTGCATAACCGGATGTTTGGGTTACAAAAACACCCGGAGTTCTTCCCTGAAGTGTTTGTAAAATATTGGTTACCGGCTGTTTTTCGATATCTTCTGCCGTAATTTTCACTACAGATCCTGTCGAAGTTCTTTTGGTTGTAGTACCGTAACCAATCACGACGATTTCATCTAGTTTAGCCAAATCGGGCTGCATTTTGATGGTAACAGATACTTGGTTTTCAACCGTAATATCTTGTGTTTTATAGCCTAAATAAGATATTCTAAGGGTATGTTTTCCTGACGGAAGCTGAACATAAAACTGTCCGTCGAAATCAGAAACACCTTGTCTGTTTCCGCCTAAAAGCGAAATAGTAACACCTGGTAGCGGCTGACCGTTTTCATCAAGAATTTTTCCTGACAGCATATAATCGGCATCTTCAAATTTTTCTTTTTTAGAAGCACTAGTTTCTGTATCAGCTTCAGTTTTAGATTTTTCTTTTTTGTAAATCACTACATTTTTGTCTACTTGTTTGTAGATCAAATTGCTGCCCTGAAGTACACTATTTAAAATATCGCTTACACTGCGGCGTCCTTTTGGAGTACTTACTTTAGGGAAATCTTTTATGATCTGTGGCTGGTAAGCAAATAGTAATCCTGTCTTATTTTCAATCGTTTTAAAAAGGGTTTTAATATCCTGATTATGAAGTTCAATATCTACAGATATCGCTTCCAGATTCTGACCGCTCATTTCATTGGCAAAGACCATGTGCGTGCCGCAGGTCAGTAAGAAAATGTGGAATAAACTGATTCGCATGATCATAATGGTTTTTTTTGACAGGTTAAAAAAAGACGTAGATGTCTTTTCCCTGTCAAACATGGTTGTTTTACAGCGTAATTTCATAAATTTGCATGTTTTTTAATGGTTACTGGAATTAATTATTAAGAATCGCGGCCATCTGGTGTAGGAGCTAGATGGCTTTTTTATTTTGGTTTTAGCTAGTTTTTATATCGTTTTTAAAAAGGTTAATACTCCGTTATTGGTGCTATTCGCAGCCTTTCCCTTCCAGGACAATGGCGTTATTTTGATTATAATGATATGTAGTTTCTATAACACTACATACTACCTTTAGAACATGATCTAAATCTTCTTCGTTTAAGAAACTGGCAGTAATCCTGCATTTTTTAATGTTTTCATTTTCTAATACAATCGAGACTTTATATTTTTGAGAAATTAGCGCAACCGCCTCTTCCATATTGATATCATCCAGAATCAGGTAATTACTTTTCCAGGCGATTGCAGTTTCGATTTTAATATTGTTTTGCTCAAAGTCTAAGGTGTTTTTGTTTACCTTTATTTGCTGGTTAGGGGTGATTATACCGTATGTTTTCTTTACATCTCCCACTTGTACCTTACCACGTTCCACCGTAACTTCTATATTGTCAGATGTGTCGTACGCATTGATGTTAAAGGCAGTTCCTAAAACTTTTGTACTTACTTTGCCCGTATGCACGATAAATGGTTTTTTCTCATTTCTTTTAATATCAAAATAAGCTTCTCCCGATAGTGTAACTTCTCTGGTTTCTTTGTCAAAATCATTTTGGTCATACGTGATACTGCTCTTATCGTTTAGGATAATCGTACTTCCGTCAGGTAAGCGAATAAGCTGTTTTCCGTTAAACGCCAGAATCGAGCTCTCTTTCTCTACATTTTCTTCTTTTGTTTTTATGACATTGGGCACATTTTCAGAAACAAAAGCAGTTCTTAAAGCAAACAAAATGGTAATCGCTGCGGCAATGGCAACTAGCGTTCTTCCAATTTTTCTATAGGATCTTTTATTATCATGAATCGAAATAACTTTTGAAGCCGATGATTGAGAAAGAATAAAACTCAGTATATCATCACTTTTTTGTTTATCCAGAATTTCAAGATTCTGATTTTCCTTCATCAGCGATTGAATCTTTTCTTTAATAAAATCATCATGCGTACCTGACTGGATAATCTCCATCAGCTTTTGTTGTTCTGCCTCAGATAAATTATTCTGCAGGTAGTTTTCGAATAATTCTTCAAATACTTTTTGTTGCATTTGCGTTTTGATTGTGAGTTAATAATCGTTTATAATAGTAAACCTGGGTGTTTTTTGTTTTTGTTTTAATGCAATGATCTTGTTAAAATAGGATAGAATCCTATGTCAAGTAATGATCTTTATTATAAAGACGATTGAAAAACAGGGAAGGAGTAGTCGAAAGTGAAAAAAATGTAAAAAAAATGTAAAATAATATAAAACAGCCTTTTTAGCCGTGGCTGAAAGTTTACATTTTAAAAAATAAAAACAAGGTCATGAACATATTCATGTAAGGCGAAATTTTTGTGCGAACAAATTTCAGAGCCTGAGCCATATGTTTTTTTACCGTTTCTGTAGAGATGCCTAAATCTTCACCAATTTTCTGGTGGCTTAAACCATCCCATTTTGCCATTTTGTAGATTTTTTGCTGCTGTGGCGGAAGCTGATCGACAATTTGGTTTAAGATAATATTGTACTGATCGTCTTTTATGGCATCTTCAGTATCATTTGTCGATGTGCTTTTGTAGTTAGTCTCAACAACTATAGACGTATCTCTCGCAATTTTCTTGATCATGTCAAAAATATGATTGCGGGAAATAATAAAAAGATAGTTTTCGATATTGGTAATTTCAGCCAGATTTTCGTGATTTTGCCAGATTTTCAAAAAGACATCCTGAACCACTTCTTCAGCTAAAATTCTTGATTTTGTTATTTTTAAAGCAGTGGAAAAAACAACATTTTTGTATTCATTATACAGTTTTGTAAACGCCAGTTCATTCCCTTGCGATAACTCGTAAAGGAGCTTGCTTTGGTCGGAATTGGAGTTTAAAGACATTGAGATAATAATTTGTTAACTTGGACAATATTATCACTTTTTTGAATATATGCACTATTACCACTAAAAATATTTAGTCGAAATGTTATTTTGCTAATTATTTACTACAAAATTTGTTTAATTTGTAAAAATACATCAGTCATTTTATAAATCAACGAAACGTACTATTTTGAGTACGAAATTTTTTTAAAGTTGCTGTTTATCGCATTTAAGAGGTTGATATTATAAAATATACGAAAATATGGAACTATTGGTTTTGGATATAAAAAAGAAGAATTGTTGTGGAAATGTAACTATTTATGAATAGTAAGAAAATTTAAATTTTGAGTCTATTAAATTTGCTTGTAGATCTTCCGTCTGTCTGAAAAGAAATTATATAAACTGTGTTACATTAGGTAGTTTACCAGCTTCCTTTTAAACCTTCTTTAAGTGCGCTGTTATATTTCTCTAAATCAAAGCTGTACAAGTCAGGGGCTTTATGCGCGCCACCTTTTCGGGATTCATCTAGTTTGGTGAGAATATCATAGCGAAGGATTTTTCGATAAAAATTACCTCGATTTAATTTTTTTCCTAAAATGGCCTCATACAATTTCTGCAATTCCGGCATTGTAAATTTTTCACTTAGAAGATTATAGCCAATAGGATGATTGTTCAATTGCTCGCGGAGAGTAAGCAATGCTTTATCTAAAATCGATCTGTGATCCATCATAAATGGCGGAAGATTGTCTATGGAGTGCCATTCAACGGCAGTAGAATATTCGTCGATAACCAATTTTACGTGCGAATGTTCTGCGAGCGCATAATAACCAATAGATACAAAACGCTGTTTATTCCAGATGCTGTCATCATGCTCTTCAAAAGCACTTTCAGAACGTTTTAAATTTCCAAAAGTATAAAACTGCTGCAGGTAGATATTCTCTGTTCCTGTTCTGTCTTTTAATATTCTAACTGCCGCATCATCAACGTTTTCCTCTTTTTTTACATAACCTCCCGGAAGTCCCCAGGAATTTTGATCTTTCATTTTTACGGTTAAAACATGAAGCGAATTTTCGTTAAAACTAAAAATAGCACAATCGATAGAAAGCGTCGGAATATATTTTTTAAAGGACTCTGCAGATTGTTTTTCAAGTATATGTTTTAATTCCATAAGGTTAAAGTTAACTCCAAATTTAATCTTTTTAAGAATTATAAGCCAAATCGTTTCAATTTTTTCTGACATTTTTTTTTAAGGCATAAAAAAAAATACTGATTTAGAAATCGAAGTTTTAATTTGAATTTGTTGTTCTGTATTAAAATAGGGGCAACATGACTTTAACCAGTGATTTTAATACTTTACGCAAACGAGGTAGTAGTTTTTTTGCTGTTTTTTAATTACATAAGCATATTTCTTCTTTATTGTTTTTATGAAATTTATATGCTTGAAATAGTGAGATTATGAAAATTATTTAGGTATTTATTTGTTGATATGGGAATTTGTTTTTAATATTGCTTCATAATGAAGCAATGAAATTAAAACTTACTTAAACTAACTTACCACTTATGAAAAAAATGCTAATCTCAGCAATCTGTATGGCTGTTTTTCCGACTCTTGATGCCTATTCTCAAGATGATAAAAAGCAACAAAAAGCCGTAGACTCCATTAAAACAATTACCAAAATTGTAGAAACAGATACCAAAGAAGAAAAAAATAGAAACGTAATGCTTAACGCTGCCAATAACTCAGGTCCGCGTGATGTAAATATCGGATTACCATCAACTGTTGGTGGAATCACGATTCAGGAAAATGATTTGCCAGTTGTGTATTATTTCTGGCCTGAATTACCAAACAGAACCTGGAGACAAAGTAAAAGTTTGGAGAGAACCGGTTTACTAAAAATTGGAGAAGCGGCTATTACAACCGGAGATTTAGGTTTTGCGGTAAACTCATACACTAAATTAGGAACAGATAAATTAGAAATTGTTGGTAATCTCTCAGGTTCAAGTTTTGGCTGGATGAAAGGAGATCTTAATGTTTCAGGACCTTTAGCAAAAGGCTGGTCCTATACAATGGGAGCTTACGCTAATTTCGATCCCAATTCTTTCGATTTAAAATTTGCCAATTATTCTGACCGAACTCAAATTTACAGAGCCGGACTTACCAAAAAATTCAATAACGGAAAAGGGAAAATAAGCTTTTTATATAAATATGCCAACTCAGCTTCTTTAACCAACTATGCCGTTTTTAGATATAAAGAAGGCGGAAAAGTCGAAGAATACAATGATTTTAAAATTGGTCGTGACTCGTACATCGTAAATGATGGAACAATGAAATTCAAAGACATACTTACCGGCGAAACTAAGTTTGCGGATATGGGCGCGAGCGATGCAGCAACAACTTCACACACATTTGATATCTTAGGAAATTACGATTTGGCCAACGACTGGAAATTTACGTTCTCAACTCGTTTTAGAACTTCAAAAGCATCACAGTTAATTGCCATTCCGTTGAGTATTTTTCAGGGAACTGCAACTGATAATTTTACATACGAGGCAACTGGTCAGCCTTATGTAGGAAATGTAAATTCGATGTTGGGATTGTATACTGACGGAACGCCAACAACAACCTTTTTATCCCGTTTCGAAATTAAAAAGAATGTAGAGAAACATAAATGGAGATTTGGATTATTAGAATATTATTATAATGTGGACGAGTTTACTTCAAGCCGTTCTTTCTTTAACCAGACTGTAAGTCCAAATCCTGACAAGTTGGTTCGTAATACTCCGGGAGGAACTTCAAATACGGATGCTGACGGATTTTACAATTACAATGTTGGTGGAGAATACCACAACGGATTCGAGAACAAACTATCAGGTTATTTCTCTGATAACTGGACTATTTCAGATCGTCTGACATTGGCTTATGGTATCAATTTAAGATACCACAAACTAAAAGGAGATTATTACCAAACGCCAAGAACGCCAAATGTAGTTTTCGATCCAAGCCAAAAATCATACTTTGATAACAACTGGTTTCATTTAGGAGGTTCTGTAAATGCAGTTTACAAAGTGACAAAAAGTGCCGGAGTTCTTGCTGATTTCACTTATACAGAAAAAAATGGCCAGCTTGAAAGTTATTCAGGATCTGTGGCGCCCAATTTGGCCAAAACAAAAAGTCCGTTGGCAGCATTTGGATTGTACTACAATCTGAAAAATTTAAGCATTGTTTCCCAAGCAACTTATTTGACAAGAAACAATTATCAGGCAAGATTGAATCTGGTAAATCCTGCAGATGGAAGTCAGTCAGAAGTAGCAACCGTTTTCTACGATATTCAAACCTTAGGCTGGACTACAGACATTGTAGCAACACCATTTAAAGGTTTTAATCTTCATTACTTAATTACGTTTCAGGATCCGGTTTACAAGAATTATGATTTCTCTGCTTTTGGAAATAACTATTCTTATAACGATAAAAACGTTTTGGAAATTTCTAAAGTATTGATGGAAATTGATCCAAGTTATACCTACAAAGATTTCAAGGTTTGGGCGAGTTTCCGTTATTTCAGTAAACAATATGCCAACTTAACAAACGCGTTATTCTTTGCGCCAAGATGGGAAACTTTTGGAGGTGTAAACTACAAAATAAACGATCATTTTGATATTGGTTTAACAGCTGTGAACTTCTTAAACCAAACAGGTGCAAAAGGAGCGATTAGTGGTGCGGAGCTGATTACAGATGCTTCAGCTTATTACGACCAGCTTTTGGTAGGATCTTATATTCGTCCGTTTACATTAGAAGCTTCTCTTAATTTCAGGTTCTAAATTTTATCTAAAATGAAAAAAACAATCATAACTGTCGGTTTCGCTTTTTTTATAAGCCTTACAGTACAAGCTCAGCAGGAAAACTTTACCATTATTAAAAATAATAAAGGTGCCGATTTGGGATATTCTCCTGAATCAGGTATTAAAATTTTAACCGTCAACGGAAAGAAATTTAAAGATTTAAATAAAAACGGAAAACTGGATAAATACGAAGACTGGCGACTTTCGGCAGATGAAAGAGCTAAAGATTTAGCTTCTCAAATGTCAGTGGAACAAATTGCAGGATTAATGTTATACAGTCGTCATCAGGCTTTACCGGCAGGAATAGCGGGTTATAATGCAGGAACTTATAACGGAAAAGTATTTCCGGAAAGCAATGCTAAAGCGTACGATTTAACAGATCAGCAAAAGGCTTTTTTGAAAGAAGATAATCTTCGCCATGTTTTGATCACAAATGTAGAAAGTCCTGAAGTAGCTGCTTTATGGAACAACCAAATGCAGGCTTTTGTAGAAGGAATTGGTCTGGGAATTCCGAGTAATACCAGTACAGATCCGCGTCATAATGCAACTGTTACCGCAGAGTTTAATGCAGGAGCAGGAGGAACAATCTCAATGTGGCCGGATGGTTTGGGAATGGCATCAACTTTCGACCCTAAAATTGTAGAACAGTTTGGTCAAATTGCTGCTAAAGAATATCGTGCGTTAGGAATTGCAACGGCCTTATCTCCACAAATCGACTTAGGATCAGAACCAAGATGGTACAGGATTTCGATGACCTTCGGAGAAAGCCCGACTTTAACCAGAGATATGGGACGTGCTTATATTGACGGTTTTCAAACTTCGTACGGAAAGGACGAAATTAAAGACGGTTGGGGTTACAAAAGTGTGAACGCTATGGTAAAACACTGGCCTAGCGGAGGAGCTGAAGAAGGTGGTCGCGATGGACATTGGGCTTACGGAAAATTTGCTGTTTATCCGGGAAATAATTTGCAGCAACATATTGATCCTTTTGTAAATGGAGCTTTCAAACTAAAAGGAAAAACGAGCAAAGCCTCGGCAGTTATGCCCTATTATACAATCACTTTTGATCAGGATAAAAAATACAATGAAAATGTAGCCAACGGGTACAGCAAATACATCATTACTGATTTATTAAGAGATAAATATGGTTACGATGGAGTAGTTTGTACAGATTGGCTGGTAACTGGCGATGAAGGCAAAACACCCAATCTTTTTGCAGGAAAACCGTGGGGAGTTGAGAATCTTTCGATTGTAGAAAGACACTATAAAGCTATTGTTGCCGGAGTAGATCAGTTTGGAGGAAACAATGATAAAAAGCCAGTTCTGGAAGCGTACCAAATGGGAATCAAAGAATTTGGAGAACCTTTTATGAGGGCTCGTTTTGAAAGATCTGCTGTTCGATTATTAAAGAATATTTTCAGGGTTGGAATTTTTGAAAATCCGTATTTGAATGTTGCTGAGACAAAAGCAATTGTTGGAAATCCTGAGTTTATGAAAGCGGGTTATGAGGCTCAGTTAAAATCGGTTGTAATGTTAAAAAACAAAGCTTCATTTCTTCCATTAAAAGAAAAGAAAACCGTTTTTATTCCCAAGATTTATACCGCTTCAACCAAAGACTGGTGGGGCGTTGCGAGTCAGCCAAAATTAGATTATCCTGTAAATTTAGATTTGGTTAAGAAGTATTACAATGTAACCGAAGATCCATCAAAAGCTGATTTTGCTATTGTTTTTGTTACGAGTCCACAGAGTTTAGAAGGTGGTTATGATTTAAAAGACAGAACAAGCGGAAGCAATGGTTATGTGCCAATTTCGCTTCAGTACGGAACCTATACAGCAACCGATGCAAGGGCAAAAAGTATCGCTGCTGGAGATCAGGTTATCGACCCAACCATAACAGACAGAACCTATAAAAACAAAACCGTTACCGTTGCCAACACAATGGATTTGAGAACAATTCTCGATACCAAAGATATGATGAACGGAAAACCGGTAATTGTTTCGGTAACAGCATCTAAACCTATGATCTTTAATGAATTTGAAAATCAAGTTGACGGAATTGTATTGAATTTTGGAGTTTCTACACAAGCGGTTTTAGATATCATTTCCGGAAAAACAGAACCATCAGGATTGTTACCGGTGCAAATGCCGGCAAATATGGAAACAGTCGAAAAGCAATTTGAGGACGTTCCTTTTGATATGGTTTCACATAAAGACAGCGAAGGAAATGTTTACGATTTTGCTTTTGGATTAAACTGGAAAGGTGTTATTACAGATGCCAGAACGGAAACTTATACTAAAGAATAGTTTAATCTCGCAAAGTCGCGAAGTCGCAAAGATTTTATTTAATGCCAAAGATTAAAAAAAGAAGAAAATAAAAATTGTTTCACGCAGATTCTGCAGATTTAAATTTGAAAATAAATAATCTGTGCTTATCAGCTTAATTCTTTTAAAATCTGCGTGAAACAAAAAAACTTTGCGACTTCGCGACTTTGCGAGATTAAATTAAACCATTAATTAAATGAAATACCACAAATGATATGAAAAATAAAATGACACTTTTATTTGCTTTTCTAATGCTTGTATCAACAACTGCAAAAGCGCAGGAAACAGTAAAACTATACGCCGGAAAAGCACCGGGATCTGAAAATTGGACACAAAAAGAAGCCCAAATGTATTCGGATCTTTTTAAAACTGAAGTAGTTTACAATGTAACAGATCCTTCATTATTAGTGTATCAAGTTCCAAAAGGAGTAAAAAATACAGGAACAGCAATTGTAATCGCTCCGGGCGGAGGTTTTCAGAGTTTATCGATTAACAGAGAAGGAAAAGAACTGGCTGAAATCTTAAGTAAAAAAGGAATCACAGCTTTTGTTTTAAAATACCGTTTGAATAAAACTGAAAGTAATGATCCGGCGAGAGAAATGATGGAGGAACTGAAAGACAGAGCTGCTTTCGAAAAAAACTCTCTGGCGACTATAAAATTAGCGGCACAAGACGGAAAGAATGCTTTAAAATATGTTCGTGACAATGCCTCAAAATACAGAATCGATGTAAAGAAAGTTGGAATTATTGGGTTTTCGGCAGGAAGTACCGTTGCGATGGAAACAGTTCTGGAAAATACAGTACATCAATTACCTGATTTTGTAGCCAATATTTACGGAGGTCCAAGACCGGAACTTTTAACGGTTGCAACTCCTGAGAAAAAGATTCCAATGTTTTTGTGTGCAGCCAGCGATGATCAGTTAAAATTGGCACCAAGAAGTATTCAGATGTACAATAAATGGTTAGAAGCCGGACAAAGTGTAGAGCTTCATATGTACTCAAAAGGCGGACATGGTTTCGGCACAGGAAAACAAAATTTGCCTGTTGATTCATGGGAAACTCGTTTTGAAGAATGGCTGACATTGCAGGGATTTCTAAATTAATAAGGGACTATTTAAACTATCTATATTATGAAACATACACTTATAAAAACAGGAAAAATAACGCTGTTGACGGCTTTAGTACTTTCGAATTTATCATGGAATAGCATTCCTAATGATGAAACAAATCCACCGGTTCTTACTGTTAAAGGATTTAAATTTTTCGATTTAAACAGAAATGGAAAATTAGATGTTTGGGAAGATACCCGTCTTTCTGTAGATCAAAGAATTGATGCCATCATCAAACAAATGACCAACGCCGAAAAAGTGGATCTTCTAATAGGAACCGGAATGCCCGGAATTGAAGAACTTACAGGTCCTGTTGGAGATTCTAAACAAGGTCTTGTTCCGGGAGCCGCTGGAGGAACTGCCTCTTTTGAACGATTTGGGATTCCTGCTACTGTTGTAGCCGATGGTCCTGCCGGTTTAAGAATTGCATCAACAAGAGAAAATGACTCAAAGACCTATTATGCGACTGCATTTCCGGTGGGTACAGCTTTAGCTTCAACTTGGAATAAAGCACTTTTAGAAGAGGTTGGAAAAGCAATGGGGAATGAAGTAAAAGAATATGGGGTAGATGTTTTATTGGCACCGGCCCTGAACATTCAGAGAAACCCATTGAACGGAAGAAATTTTGAATATTATTCTGAAGATCCGTTGATTTCAGGGAAAACTGCTGCGGCAATTGTAAACGGAATTCAGTCGCAAGGTGTGGGAACTTCGATCAAACACTTTGCTGTGAATAATGAAGAAACCAATCGTTTAACAATTAATGCTCACGTTTCTGAAAGAGCAATTAGAGAAATTTACCTGAAAGGTTTTGAAATCACGGTAAAAGAATCTCAACCGTGGACTGTAATGTCGTCTTACAACAAACTAAATGGAGAATACACATCTGACAGAAAAGATTTGCTTACAGAGGTTTTAAGAAACGAATGGGGTTTTAAAGGAATTGTGATGACCGACTGGTTTGGTGGTTTTCCGGGTTTTGAATCTATCAAAGACGGATCAAACTCAGATGTTGCCAAACAAATGATTGCTGGAAATGATTTATTAATGCCTGGAATTCCGGTTCAGAAAAAAGCATTATTAGAGGCTTTAAATTCAGGGAAATTATCTCAGGAAGTGGCCAATACAAATGCCAAAAGAATTTTAGAATATATCTTTCGTACGCCTACTTTCGCAAAATACAAATACAGCGATACTCCTAATTTAGCAAAAAATGCTCAAGTAACCCGAAATGCAGCAGCAGAAGGTATGGTTTTACTTAAAAACACTAATAACACATTACCATTTGCTGACAAGCAAAAAGAAGTCTCTTTATTTGGTGTTACTTCTTACGCCTGGATTACTGGTGGTACAGGAAGTGGAAGTGTGAATAATAAACACACCGTTTCTCTTTTAGAAGGATTAACTGCGGCAGGCTACAAATTAGATAAAGAACTGGCTGATTTGTATACACCTCACGCCGAAAAAGAAGTGGTAGCTGAAAAAGAAAGAAGAAAAGCAAGAGGGATTTTGGCTTTGCCGGAAAGACTTCCTGAGATGAAAATGGACGATGCTTTTATCGCCAAAAAAGCAGCAAGTTCTGAAATTGCCTTTGTGACTTTAGGGAGAAATTCCGGAGAGGGCGGGGATAGAGTTGTTGACAATGACTTTAATATGGCTAATGAAGAGATTGAGATGTTAGACAAAATTTCAAAAGCTTTTCATGAAAAAGGAAAAAAAGTAGTTGTTATTTTAAATATCGGTGGTGTAATCGAAACAGCGTCCTGGAAAGACAAAGTTGATGCTATTTTATTAGCCTGGCAACCGGGTCAGGAAGGCGGACATTCTGTTGCAGATGTTGTTTCGGGAAAAATAAATCCGTCAGGTAAACTGACGATGACTTTCCCTGTGAAATATTCAGATACCCCATCAGCGAAGAACTTTCCCGGAATTCCTGCTGATAATCCTAAAGAAGTAACCTATGAAGAAGGCGTTTATGTAGGATACCGTTATTTTAATACATTCAATGTAAAACCTTCTTACGAATTTGGTTTTGGATCTTCGTATACCACTTTTGATTATACCGATGTAAAATTGAGCGTACCAATTTTCAAGGATAAATTGACGGTTTCAGTAACCGTAAAAAATACAGGAAAAGTGGCGGGAAAAGAAGTGGTTCAGCTTTATGTAGCAGCGCCATCAAAATCGATTGATAAACCAAAAGAAGAATTGAAAGCTTTTGCAAAAACAAAAGATCTAAAACCGGGAGAAAGCCAAACGCTGCAACTGACTTTATCTTCTAAAGATTTATCTTCATTTTTAGAAAATAAAAGTGCCTGGATTGCAGAAGCAGGAACCTATAAAGTGTTGGTTGGCGCATCGTCTTTAGACATTAAAAAATCAGCTGAATTTTCAGTAGCAAAAGAAATTACAGTAGAAAAAGTGAAGAAATCTTTCGAATTAGATTCGAAGTTTACTGAACTTAAACCGTAATTATTAGTTAATTATTGTTAGTAAAAAAGCCTTTGAAACAATTTGTTTGAAAGGCTTTTTTTTAAACCAGTGATTTCAAAATATCCAGAAACATCTTCACCGCTTTCTTTTCATAAACTTCTTTTATCGAAATAATCATAGCCGTTCGCGTCATATTTTTTCCTTCAATCGGAATACACGAAATTCCTTTTTCGTTTTTGATAGTCGCCTGAGTAAGGATGGTATACCATTTTCCACTTTTTACAAGTTCTAATAAGGTGGGAATATCATTGATTTCGATCGCCACTTTTGGGTGTAACTTATTTTTATCAAAAGCTTCACTAATAAACTGTGTTGTGCTATATCCTTTTGAAGGAAGTGCAAGAGAAAGCCGGCTTATTTCTTTTAATGAAATTGACATTTTATTTTTTAAAGCCGATTCTGTCGAAGTAACCAAAGTCATGGGCGAGGTAAAAAGTGCCTGGTATTTAAAATGATTTTCGGTGATAATTTCTTCGAAAGTTAGAATGACATCCAATTCAAAATGGTTCAGTTTTTCGATCAGTTCCTTTGAAGTTCCAAAAACAATTTTGAACTCTATTTCAGGATATTGATTGGCGAATTCAATCACTGTTTGGGTTAGTATATTGCGTAAAGCATAAGTAACGCCAATGGCAATTTTTCCGGTATTCAGATTGTTTAAGTCTTTTAATAATGCAAGCCCTTCATTGGCTTTACTAATACTCTGCAAGGCAAAACCTGAGAATAATTCTCCAGCTTCGGTTAAGGTAATTCGCTTGCCAATTCGGTTAAAAAGCGAAATTTGCAATTCATCTTCGAGTTGTTTAATCTGTTGCGATAAAGTACTCTGGCTAATGTTTAAAGCATTGGCAGCCTCGGTAAAGTTGAGTAATTCTTTGGCTTTAAGGAAATATCTAAGTTGTCTGAGTTCCATGTTTTAAATCGGTTTTATCGATTGATGCTATCGAAAAATAAGGTTTTACAAATATAGAAATTCTTTAGACCTTTGTAGAAAATAATGAACAAGTAAAATGAAAATAATACCACTACAGGAAGGGAATTATGTTGTAAACAGTGAGAAAGAATTTAAACTCATCAATGAATTTCCTTTAGATTCAGGACTTAAAATGGCCATTCAGCCTTTTTTGATCATTACTCAACATGATTATATACTACTGGATTTGGGTTTGGGATTTAACAAAAACGGAAAGCCTTTTATTCATCATTTGCTGCAAACTCACAATATAGTACCGGAACAAATTACAAAAGTTCTGATTTCGCATTTTCATAAAGATCATATCGAAGGAATTGGTTATTTTGTTGGAGATAATTTTATCCAAAATTTTCCAAACGCCATAATTTATATGCAGGAAAGAGAACTTGATTTTGCTTTAACCCAACAACATCCTTCTTATAATCTGGATATACTCAATCAATTTAAATTGTTTCCTAATGTTGAATTCCTTGAGGATGATAAAGGTGAAATAACCAATGAGATTTTCTATGAAGTTTCTGGAGGACATTCGCCATTTCACCAGGTTTTCTGGATTAAGGAAAATAACGGGATTACCTTTTATGGAGCGGATGATTTACCACAGGAAGCGTATCTAAAAATGCATGTAGCTTATAAGACAGATTATAACGGTAAACGCGCCATGGAATCAAGAAAAAAATGGGAACAGGAAGCTAAAGAAGGACATTGGAAAGTGCTTTTGTATCATGATATGAAAAAGCCTGTTTTGGAATTTTAAATTTTTTTATAAAGAATAAAGAATAAAGAATAAAGAGAATAGAAAAAAGAGGATAGAAAAAAGATGTTTTCTGCACAACGCTATGTGAATTTATATAAAGTGAAACGCCTTTTTTAAGTTACAAAATCCTATGTTTCTATGTGTTTAAAAAAAAACACTGCTAATTACAAAGAATAAATAACTAAAAAAGGATGTTCGTTAGAGTATCCTTTTTTAGTTTAATTTCAGTTTTTTTCTTTTTCGAAATAATACAAACAAAACACTTCTTACTTTTTCTTCTAATGAAGATCGCAGAATCGAGAATGCTTTGGTAATCTGGGCTTCGACCGTTTTTATTGAAACATCAAGATGTTCGGCAATTTCGATATTGGTTAAGCCTTCTTTTTTACTTAAAATAAAAACCTCTTTGCATTTTGGCGGCAGGTTTTGAATCTCTCTGTTGACCACATTCAAAACACGCTGTAATGACTCGGAATCTTCTTCCTGAATGACAGAATCTAAAGCGTCGTAATACGATTTTTCTAATGAAAACAGAGATTGGTTTTTTCGATACAAATCAATGAATTCGTTGTAGACTAATTTGTAAAGAAAACTCTTTAAAGCATGATCCGTTTTTAATCTCGTGCGCTGTTCCCAAACTTTAATAAAAACATTCTGCACGATATCTTCGGCACTGTAAATGTTTTTCACCAAACTATTGGCATACACACAAAGTTTATGATGATAAGTGTCGATAAGATAGTTATATGCTCTTTCATCTCCTTTACTAAGAGACTCAATTAATGTGGCATTATCGTTATAATCATTCATCTTCATAGAAACAAATATATAAATTAATAGTTTTTAAGGTCAAAATGCACGCTTTATTTCGTCAAATTGAGCTTTTTTATCCTTTTCTATTTGAAAATTATTACAAATAAAATGAGGTAAAAAAGGCAAAGATAAAAACATTTACTATTCTAATTCTATAAAGTTAGTATAGTTTATTGAGGGGGAAGACTTGTGAAAAATAAAAAAACCATCAAAATGAAAAAAACTTTATCAAATTGTTAGGGTTTTGTTTTTTGGCTTCGTAATAATATTAAAAACAAGTAAAATGACAGTGAAAAAGTCAGAGCGATTAATTGTTAAGTTTATCACAAATCAGGCAAGTAAGGACGAAATTGAGACCTTAACTGAGTGGCTTAAAGAAGAGGAGAATAAAATTGTATTTAAAGAATTTGTAAAAACAAATTATGCAATTGATGCTGCAATGTACACTTTTGATTCAACCGAAGTTAAAAAACAACTAACAGCAAGAATCCAAAAAGATAATAACGTTTTTCAGAAAAAAAGATTTTCATCGTATTACAAATATGCGGCAATTTTGATTTTGGCTTTAGGAGGATTTTATTTTTATCAAAATTCAAATTTATTTCATGCTAAACAAAATGTGATTGTTCCAAGACAAGATGATATTGTTTTACAGTCAGGCAATGGATCGGCAGAAACAATAGATACTTCTGAAACACGTGATGTAACAGACAAAGACGGAAAAGTAATTGGAAAACAGGAGAAAAACAGATTGGTGTATTTCAATACGGATTCAAATTCTAATACAAAATTGGTTTACAATACTTTGAAAATTCCGTATGGTAAAAAGTTCGAGGTTCAATTATCAGATGGTACAATTGTGTATTTGAATGCTGGAACATCATTACGATATCCTGTTCAGTTCGTAAAAAATCAAAGCCGTCAGGTGTATCTCACCGGCGAAGCTTTTTTTGAAGTATCAAAAGATAAAGCACATCCGTTTACAGTAAATGCACAAGAAGTGAATGTAGAAGTTCTGGGAACTAAGTTTAATGTGAACTCGTATGTAGAAGATGCAAGCACTAATGTTGTTTTGGTAGAGGGGAAAGTGTCGCTCTATAAAGATAAAAAAACAGCAGAAAATCAAGTTTATTTAACTCCGGGGTTAAAAGGTTCGAATGTAAAAGGACAACAAAAAATTACAACAGAAATCGTAAATACAGATTATTATACAGCCTGGGTAAAAGGAAGCTTAGTATTTAAAAATGCATCTTTTGATGCTATTATCAAAACACTCGAACGTCATTATAATGTGACTTTTATCAATGAAAACAAAGCATTGGGCAAAGAAATTTTCAACGCCCGTTTTGACAATGAACCTATCGAAGTAGTTCTGAAATATTTCAACGATAGTTATGCTATAGATTATAAGATAAATGAAGATCAGATTACTATTAAGTAGAGAGGTGTTAAGAGAATAGAATAAAGAGAATAGAAGCAGGAATCTAAAATCAGAAATCTAAAATAAAAACCGCCTATGTAACAAAACATCCAGAAAACAAGGATCGTTATTTAGAAAAAAACCGGAAAATGCGCCAACATTTCCCGGTATAATAAAATGCGATCAGTACACTAACCAACCACAATTAAAAACATTTAAAAGTATGAAAAAACTATTGAACAAAATCAGGTTCGACAAGCCTTTTTTGAAATTTGATTTGAAGATGAAATTGACTACTCTATTTTTATTTACCACACTGACAGTTATGCAGGCGGGAGTTTCGTATTCTCAGAAAGCAAAAATGTCATTGAATGCCAGCGACATGACCGTTGGAAAAATCATTGAGAAACTGGAATATACTACAGATTATAGATTTGTTTATAATGTAAGATCAGTAGATTTAGATCGAAAAATAGACGTTAGTCTGAATGATGTTTCTATAGAAACAATTCTAAATTCGATCTTTAAAAATACCGGTACTGATTATAAAGTTTCAGGATCTCATATCATTTTAACGCCTAAAAAAACATCAGAAGCTGTACAGGCTGTTGCTGAAAAACCAGTTGCGGATTTTATTGTAAAAGGTAAAGTAACGGATGAAAAAGGAAATCCTCTAGTGGGAGCAGCAATTTCTGACAATGGATCAGGTAATGGTGTTCAGACAGATTTTAATGGTGACTATCAAATCATTACCGTTAGTAAAGAAACAACTTTAGCCTTTGCTTATTTGGGATATGTAAGACAAGAAATAAAAGTAGCGGGCAGAGCTGTAATTAATGTGGTACTTAAGGAAGATACACTGGAGCTAGGCGAAGTAATATTGACTACAGGTTATCAAAATATTTCGGCTGAAAAATCTACAGGATCATTCTCGAACCTAAAAGCAAAAGATTTTCAGGAACAGCGTTTGAGCAGTTTAGATAAAATATTAGAAGGGCGTATTGTAGGTTACCAGAATGGAAAAATTCGTGGAACTACTTCTATGAATGGTTTAACGACTCCATTATATGTAATAGACGGTTTCCCGATAGAGAACACAAAGTATGATGAAAATTTTCGCTTATCGGAAAATCTTCCCAACTTAAACTTAGAAGATATTGAAACGATTACAGTTTTGAAAGATGCGGCAGCGTCTTCTATTTATGGTGCGCGTGCAGCAAATGGTGTCGTAGTAATTACAACTAAAAAAGCCAAAGCCGGAAAAATAAATATTTCGTTTTCAAGTAATTTAACAGTGACTCCCTATAGAAATTATACCGGAAATCTTACAGATGCAGGTGATATTATTGGTCTGGAAAGAGGTTGGGCAGATGCAAACCCAAGTTTAAAAGGTGCAAATGCAAGTACTTATGCAAAATCTTTGTTAAGCAATGCAGTATTTACAAGTCAGGGAATGCAAACGCTGTTAAATGGTTATGCAGGAAATATTTCTCAAAGTGATATGAATAATCGTTTAAATCAATTGGGTTCGCAAGGATACAGATATTATGATGATATCGCGAAATATGCAAAACGTGATCAATACTTTATTCAGCACAACGTAAGTTTAGGCAAAGCAACTGAATCAAATACTTTTAATGCATCGTTAACTTATAAAGGAAATAAATTTGAAGACCGTTATTCTGATAACCAATCTGTTGGAATCAATTTAAAAAATTCAACAGATATTACAAGCTGGTTATCTTTAGATTTAGGTACTTATATCAATTATGGCGAAAGTGATACACAAACATATAATGCTTTAACTCAAAAAAGTTATAAAGCTCAGATGTACAATCAATTAGTAAATAATGATGGATCAAATTTTACTTCTACAGCAGCATCACGATATAATAATTTTACACTTCAATCCATGAATACATATGGTCTTTATAACATGGATATTACACCAATGGATGAATTGGGTAATAATATAAATAAAACTAAAAGCTTTTTAAATAGAACTTTTGCAAAATTTAATGTAAAATTCAATAAAGCACTTACGTATAATGCAATGTTCCAGTACGAATATGGTGTAGATCGTGGTAATTTATTAAGTGATAAAGAATCTTTTTATGTTAGATCTAAAGTAAATGGTTTAGTGACTATTGCTAATAACAAAGCTGTTTATAATTTGCCTTATGGTGACATTTTAAAAGAATCAAATCAATTTACGAATGCTTACAACTTCCGTCAGCAATTAAATTTTGATAAGACTTTTAATAATGTTCATGATGTAACAGCCATTGCAGGTATGGAAATCCGTCACTCAAAAGTAGAATATGGCGATAAAACACGTTACGGCTGGGACGACCAAACTTTGTCATACGCACCGGTAAATCAGGCTGATTTGTTAAAAGTGTACGGAACTGTTTTTTCAGGTTCAATGGGAATTAATGATTTTGCGGCAGATCGTGAATTTGTAAACCGTTATGTTTCTTTTTACGGAACAGGAGGTTATACTTATGATAAAAGATATTCAGTAACAGGAAGTTTACGTTGGGATCGTTCTAACCTTTGGGGTACCGACAATAAATATCAAAATAAACCAACCTGGTCTACAGGAGCAGCGTGGAATATTGACAAAGAATCGTTTTTTAATGTTGATTGGATAAATTCACTTAAACTTCGTGGTTCCTATGGTATTGGTGGAAACGTTGCCAAAGATGCTGCACCTTATTTAACCGCTAGCTATTATGCCAATCCAAACGTAGGAGGAAATCAGGGATATGTTAATTCGAGACCAAATCCTGAATTATCCTGGGAAAAAACAACAACAACCAATATAGGTTTAGATTTTTCATTCTTCAACAATAGATTAAGCGGAACTTTTGATGTTTACAACAAAAAAGGGCAGGATTTATTAGCAAGCAGTAACGGAGTTCCAACAGAAGGATTTGGTTATTCTACCTATAGAATAAACAATGGAGAAATGACCAACAAAGGTATCGAAGCTACTTTAAGGGGAACAATTGTAAAAACAGCTTCTTTCTCTTGGGATGCCTCGGTTTTATATGCCTATAACAAAAACAAAGTCGATTACGTAAAAGTAGCAGCTCCGGTATATTACCTACAGTTAGATTATCCATCTGCTTATCCTAGAGTAGGGAACGATTATAATACTATTTACGGTTATAAATGGGCAGGTTTAAATGAGAAAGGTTTACCTCAGGTTTATAATGCAAAAGGCGAAAAAACGATTTACAATCCATCTGATTTAGATGCAATTCAGGACTATGGTTCAACTGTACCTACACACAGCGGTTCATTTCATACGGCTGTAAACTATAAAAATTTCTCTCTTTCGGCATTGTTTATTTATGAGTTAGGACATAAAATAAGAAATACATTTTTACCAATGTTAGAAAATAATTATTCTAGCGGATTAGGTACTTATGTAACAGATATTACAACTGTAAACAAAAATATCGTAAACCGTTGGCAACAGCCAGGCGACGAATCTTTTACTAATATACCTCGCGCGGTATACGAATACGAATCAGATTATATTTCAGATTCTCGTGACATTTATCGTTATGCAGATATCAATATTCTTGATGCTTCAAATATTAGATTGAGCAATGTTTCTTTAGCGTATAGATTGCCTTCTGCGGTTCTAAAAACAGTAAAATTACAAGATGTACGTTTCAATCTGAATGCCGAAAATGTTTTTACTATAGCTAAAAGCAGAGATGCTAAATATCTTTTAAATGGCTTTCAATCTCCAAGTTTAGTTTTTGGTGTAAACATTAATTTCTAATTTAAAAAGACTATACTATGAAAAATATATATATAAACATACTATGCATTTTAGCATTAGGATTGGTTTTAGCATCTTGCGAGAATTATTTAGATGACGCGCCAAAAGGATCTAAAATACCAACAACTTTGGCAGATTATGAAGCTTTTATGCGTGATGAATACACGAACCAAAGTGTAGATGCTGCGCAAGCATTAAATTTGATGAACGATAAATTTATCGATATCGCCACTTTGGCTGCAGAGCGTTTGACTAAAGCCAATTATATGTGGGATGAAACTGCAGACCGTATCGAATTAAAACAGTCAGACGAAAGATTGTATTACGGGCAGTATTCAGGAATTTCAACCTTCAATTTGATTGTTGAAAATGCTTTAACAACAACTGAAGCAACTGAAGATCAAAAACGAGCGGTTTGGGCCGAGGCAAAAATTTTACGTGCTATGTCTTACTATAATCTGGTTAATTTTTATGCAGATACGTATGATGCATCAACAGCAGGGACAAAGTTATCAGTACCACTAATTACAAGCGCCGATATTAATGCACCAAGCAAGCAAGTAACCATTCAGGAACTCTATAATTTTATTTTGAATGATGTAAAAGAAGCTTTGCCCTATTTACCTAAAGTTTCGCAAACGGCTTTGCATCCAAATTTAGGAGCAGGGTATGCTTTTTATTCACGTGTTTTCTTGCAAATGAGTAATTATACCGAGGCTTTAAAATATGCAAATTTGGCTTTGGCTGAAAACAATAAACTATTTGATTGGAATGCTTATTATATTGCTAATAAAACGATAATTGACCTTCCAAATTCTTATACTAATACGCCATCCCCAATGGGATATGATTATGTTGAGAATTATACTTTTCGTCATGGAGCTACAACTTATTTATCTACAGAATTTAGTATTCCGGTAGAGCGTGCACAGCGTTTTGAAGTTGGAGATGTTCGTTTTAAATCACGTTGGAAAATCAGAACGGTTGGTATTGAAACGTACTACAGAAGAACCTTGTCTGGTATGTTTAATTACGGTGGAATTACAACTGTTGAAGTTTATTTGATTAAAGCAGAATGTTTGGCTCGTGCAGGACAAATAAGCGATGCCCTGACTGCATTAAATACAGTACGTAAAACTCGTATTGAGCCATCATCGTATCAGGATATTGTAACTGCAGATAAAACGACTGCTTTGAATGCTATTTTTAAAACTAAAAATAATGAGCTTATCCTGACATTAATTCCTTTTGCAGATGCGCGCCGTTTAAATGCCGAAGGTATTTATAAAGTAAGTTTCTCAAAAGTAGATGCGGGAACAACGTATACTTTATCATCAACGTCTCATTTATGGACAATGCCATTTCCTCAGGGCGCTACTAAAAACCCAGGAAACGGAACGATAACTCAAAACGTAGCCAAATAAAACCTCAAAAGCTTCCTGATTAGAAATTCCGAAAGGGAAGCTTTTTCTAAAAATATCAATCAAAAATGAATACAATTAAATATAAAATATTCGGATTATGTCTGGGTTTGTCGCTGGTTTCGTATACCAATCAGGCACAGGCTAAAAAAGCAATTTCGCAATCCTATACCCTTCAAGGAAGTATAAAAGGTCTGCAAGACGGAACCACAATTGAGTTAATTCCCGGTGCAACACATTCATCAGAAGCTGCAGTTGCCCAAACAACAAGTAAAGACGGCAAGTTTAGCTTTACAGGAAAATTAAAAGAACCACGTTTATTTTATATTTCGTTTGGAAAAAACAAAGGATATATTCCGGTTCTGGTCGAAAATGCTAAAATAAAAGTAACTGCCGAAGCAGAAATTTCAAAAAAAGAAGATCAAAAAATCGAGTTTAAAAATGAAATCATAACAGGATCAAAATCAAATGATTATTTCAAAAAAGAAACTGCTTTTAGAGAAGAACTAAATAACGATTACGTTGCCTATCATAAAGGTACTGAGGAGCTTTCAAAATTATATTCGAAAGCAAGAACAACAGGCAACAAAAAACAAATGGATTCTATTGGAAATACTCCGGAATGGAAAAAATTTGAAGCAGATGAAAAAGCTTTTTTTGCAAAAGTACAATCAAGTTCAGAAAATTTGATTTCCAAACATAAAGCAACCTGGTGGGGACCGTTTTTTATGATGACGCAATACAGTTATTTCACACCAGATCAAAAAACCGTTTTTGCACAATTCTCAGAAACGGCTCAAAAAAGTTATTATGGACAATTGGTAGACAAAGAGGTAAATCCTAAATCGTTGGTAGGTACAAATGTTTCCAATTTTACATTGAATGATAAAGACGGAAAAGGATTTAATGTCAAAGATATTATCGCGGGCAAAAAATACATTCTAATTGATTTTTGGGCAAGCTGGTGCGCACCTTGCCGTAAAGAAATTCCAAACCTAAAAACAGCTTACACAACTTATTCAGACAAAGGTTTTGAAATTCTAAGCATCTCAATCGACAAAGATCAAAAAGCCTGGCAAAAAGCATTAGGGCAGGAAAATATGCAATGGCATAATCTTTTAGATGACAATAAAGTAAGTAATGCATTTAATGTAAAAACCATTCCAGCCACCTATTTAGTTGATAGTAAAGGTGTAATTATTAGCGACAATTTAAGGGGGGAAGCATTAGAAGAAAAATTGAAAGAATTATTGAAATCTTAATTTATTAAAAATTGAGAATTAAAAATTTCAAGTGCCATATAGCTATTTGAATTTAAATAAAGAAACGCCTTATTTTAAGTTTTCAATAACTATGTCTCTAGGTGTTTAAAAAAGATACGTAACAAAAAAAATAACAACATGAAAAGTATACTCTTAAAATCAGGTTTAGCCGCATTAGCGCTGATGACCACATTCGCTTCCTGCTCAAAAAAGGAAGGTTTTACGATCAATGGTACAATTGCCGGATTAGATAAAGGAACCGTTTATCTGGAAAATACAGATGAAAAAGGAAACAAACAAATTGTAGATTCTGCTCAGATAAAAGAGGGAGCTTTTACCTTTGAAGGAAAAGTAAATGAGCCCTTACTATATACCATAAAACTGAAGGGGCAGGATTATGGCGCTTTTTTGTTATTAGATAACGAAGATATTAAAATTGAAGCTAAAAAAGACTCTATTTTTAAAGCTAAAATTACAGGAGCAACTCAAAACGATATTTATCAGTCGTATTATAAAAATGAATTCAAAAAAATACAAGCGATTGCCGGACCTATTTATAAATTATCTGATTCTTTACAACAAAACGGAAAAGTAAAACTAACACCGGAACAGCAAACAATGATGGATAAAAAATGGAAAGATCTTCAGACTTTCGCTGATGATTTAACAGATAAATATATTACTAAAAATAAAGATAAAGTAGGTGCAGCTTTAGTAATCAGTGACCGAATTGTATCTTATGGAACACCGGAACAGGTAAAAAAGTACTACGGAGTTTTATCTCCTGAAATTCAAAAATCAGTTTACGGAAAACAATTAAAAGCAGCCATTGATCTTGATGATAAAACGGCTCCCGGTGCTGTAGCTTTAGATTTTTCTCAAACAGATGTAAACGGAAAAATCGTAAAACTATCGGATTATAAAGGCAAGTATGTTTTGGTAGATTTCTGGGCAAGCTGGTGCGGACCATGTCGTAAAGAAAATCCCAATGTTGTTTTGGCATACAAAACATATCACGATAAAGGATTTGATGTGTTGGGAGTTTCACTAGATGACAAAAAGAAACTTTGGGAAAAAGCAATCGAAAAAGACGGATTAACCTGGACGCATGTTTCGGACTTAAAAGGATGGAAAAATGATGTTGCCGTTTTATACGGAGTAAAATTAGTCCCTACCAATTACTTAATTGGACCTGATGGAAAAATCATTGCTAAAAACCTTAGAGAAGCTGAACTACAATCAAAACTGAAGGAAATTTTCAGTAAATCTATTTAGTCTCAGTCTCGGTCACAGTTCTCAAAGACTGCGAACTGCGACTGAATACCGCAACTGAATACTGAAAACTAAAAAAATATCACAACAAATGAAAAAATACATCTTTCTGGGCTATTGCTCACTAGCTTTCTGTACGCTTGTTTCAGCGCAGAATAAATCGGTTAACTTCAAGAAAATAAAAGAATTAGGGGGAATCGAAGAGTATTTGTATCAGCCAAATGGTATGAATGTTTTGCTCTTGCAGGACAATGCTTCGCCGGTGGCAACCGTACAAATTGTGTATCGTGTAGGTTCTAAAAATGAAGTTTTAGGAAATACGGGTTCAACGCATCTTTTAGAACATTTAATGTTTAAAGGAACGCCGGCTTTCAACAAGAAAAACGGAAATACGATTACAGATGTACTTCAAAATACAGGAGCGCAATTAAACGCTACAACCTGGTACGATCGTACGAATTACTTCGAAACCCTGCCAAGTGATAAAATTGCATTGGCACTTCAGATCGAGGCGGACAGAATGAGAAATTCTTTATTATTAAAAGAAGATAAAGAAGCCGAAATGACCGTAGTTCGTAATGAATTCGAACGTGGAGAAAACAATCCAAATAGTTTATTAGATAAAGAAATATGGGCTTCGGCATATATTGCACATCCTTATCATCATTCGACAATTGGCTGGAAATCGGATATTGAAAAAGCACCAATCGAAGTATTGCGTAATTTTTATAATACTTATTATTGGCCAGATAATGCAACTTTGACTATTATTGGAGATTTCAAAAAAGAAAATGTATTCGAACTAATCGAGCAGTATTTCGGTAAAATTACCAAAGCGCCAAATGTAATGCCACAACCTTATACCGAAGAACCACAACAATACGGACCTCGTAAAATTGTAATAAAAAAACATGGAGAGTTGGGCGTTGTAAACAAAGCCTATAAAATTCCCGGAGCTTTGCACGAAGATCTTCCTGCCTTAAATATTTTAGGCGAAATAATAGGTTCAGGACCTTCAGCGATTTTAAGCAAAACTTTTGTAGACACTCGTATGGGGATTTACGCTTATGCAAATGCCACAAATTTTAAAGAAGTGGGACTTTTTACCATTGGAGTTGGTTTTCCTGCCATTTCTAAACACGAGGATATTGATGCTAAAATAAGTGAAGTTGTAGCAAAAATTCAAAAAGATGGCGTAACCCAGGATGAGGTAAATCGTGTTGTGGCAAAAATTAGCGCACAAACTATTTTAGCGCGAGACGGCTCAGGAGTTATTGCATCAGAATTGACAGAAGCCATTGCTGCCGGAGACTGGACAGATTATATAACCGGAGTTGACAGATTAAAAAAAGTAACTCCTGCAGATGTTCTTAAAGTGGCACAAAAGTATTTAGTCGAAGACCAAAGTACAACCGGATATTTTATCCCGAAACAAAATGGTACACAAAATCCGGATGCAGTTCAAGCCAATAATTTTATGCCTGAAAATGGGCCATTTTATTACAGAGATCCAAAAGACGTACACGATCACGAAGAGCCTTCAAAAAATATTTCATCGGTACAAATAATAGACGCTGTAGAAAGTTTAAAAGAAAGTGTTAGCGAAAAAACACCTTCGGCTTATAAAAGAGAAAAAGTAACAGGAATAGATATTGTTTCAGTAAAAACTTCGGCTAAAGATTTTGTTACCGTTTCAGCAAGTATTTCATTGGGGAATTACGCAAACGAGACGAAGAATTCTGCTATTCCTTCACTAACGGCAGCCATGCTATCAAAAGGAACAACGCTGAACGATAAGTTTAAGTTTTCAGAAAAATTGCAAAAATTAGGCGTAAACTTAAATGTAAATGCATCGACTTTTAAAGTAAATATTGGTTTTAAATGTTTGAAGAAAGATTTAGATCAGGTCATTATGTTATTGGCAGAAGAGTTAAGAAATCCGTTGTTTGATGCAAAAGAATTCGAAAACTTAAAGCAACAATTTGTAGGAAACATACAGCAAAATTTAAATGATCCTGGCGAAAGAGGAACCATTGCTTTGTTGCAGGCTATTTATCCAAAGGCGAACCCCAACTACAGCTTAAGTGTAGAAGATGATATTGCAAATATCAAGAATGCAACTCTTGATGAAGTGAAAGCTTTCCATAAAAAATATTTCGGACCAGCTTCTATGCATTTGGTAATTGTAGGAGATACCGAAGGAGCCAATTTAAATGCATCTTTAAAAAAATCATTCAAAAACTGGACTGGTGGAGTAGTAGAAAACATGAAGTTTGAAGAAGCTGTAAAATCACCATCAAAAACAGAGGTTATTACAATCCCGGAAAAACCAAGCGCCGAATTATTCATCGGACAGTATACAGGTTTAAAAAGATCGGATGCTGATTATATTCCGTTTTATATTGCCAATTATACATTAGGTGCAGGTTTTGCCGGACGTTTAATGCAAACGGTTCGAGATAATGATGGTTTAACGTACAGTATTTCATCCGGAACGGGAGGAAATATCAGCACTGGAGGTTACTGGATGGTTAATGCATCTTTCAATCCAACTTTGTTTCAAAAGGGATTAGATGCTACCATGGTTCAAATTGATAAATGGGTCAAAGATGGAATTACCGCAGCAGAATTAGAAAATAAGAAAACCAATTTAATTGGAAGTTTTAAAGTGGGAATGTCAACCACAAACGGAATGACCAGAACAATTTTAAGCTTTATCGAAAGAGGCTTAGAACCAGACTATATCGAGCAATACCCAAAAGATATCGAAAAAGTGACTTTGGAACAAGTTAACAACGCAGTCAAAAAATACATTCAGTTAGATAAGATGATTGTAATAAAATCGGGTTCGCTTGATAAAGAAGGGAAACCGTTGAAATAGATTTCAAGGTAGGGATTCAACTTTGTGAAAGTTTTAAACTTTGACAAAGTTAGAACGACTGCGACTGCAAAACTGAAACAAAAAAACAAAAAATTTTAATAGTCCGTCTTTCATTTTTTTCATATTAGAAACTGAATTAGTAAGCAATTTTCTAAGAAAGACCCTAAAAGAGCTGTTTGCCAGCAGCTCTTTTTTTTCAAAAATATCAAACCTAAATAACCAATGAAAAAAGTATTAATAACCTTAATGTTACTGCTGAGTTGTAGCATATTTGGACAAATGTACAATCCGGTAAAATGGACAACTACTGTAGAAAAAATATCAGATAAAGAATATATTCTAAAAGCTCAGGCAACCATACAATCTGGCTGGCATTTGTACGGCCAATATATCGAAGAAGGCGGGCCTTCGCCAACCGCTTTTACATTTAAAAACACGCAGAAAAAAATTGAATTAATTGGAAAAACAACCGAAGATAAAGGACATGAAACTGTAGACAAAATCTTTGATATGAAAATCAAGTATTTTGAAGAGAAAGCTGTTTTTGCACAAAAGATAAAATTTACATCAGATGAAATTGTAAATATCGCTGCCGAAGTGGAATTTATGGTTTGTGATGACAGTAATTGTTTACCTCCTTCATCAGAAGAATTGTCTTTTAAGATCCCGAATGCTAAAAAACTGGCTTCCGCCGAAGGAACACCTGACCTTAATACTGATACCATTTCTATAGCAAAAACAGTTGCAGTACCAAAAGAAAAAGAGAACAAAGTCAATATAAATCCGATTAAAAAAAATGAATCACGCGGATTAATAAGCATTTTTATCATTGCTTTTTTATCCGGTTTTGCGGCGTTGTTAACTCCTTGTGTTTTCCCGATGATCCCCATGACGGTGAGTTATTTTACCAAACAAAGCAAAACCAAAGCAGACGGTATTAGAAATGCTCTGATTTACGGGTTTTCAATCGTGATTATTTATGTATTATTAGGTTCAATTGTAACGGCAGTTTTTGGTGCAGATTCACTAAATGCACTTTCAACAAATGTTTGGTTCAACCTGATATTTTTTATTTTATTAGTGGTTTTTGCCTGCTCTTTTTTAGGCGCTTTCGAAATAATGTTACCCCACTCTCTTGCGAACAAAGTCGATTCTCAAGCCGATAGAGGAGGACTAATTGGGATTTTTTTTATGGCTTTGGCTTTAGCCATAGTATCTTTTTCATGCACAGGTCCAATTGTTGGAACATTGTTGGTAGAAGCAGCCTCAAAAGGCGGAATCGCGCCAATAGTCGGGATGTTAGGATTTTCGATTGCCATTGCATTGCCTTTTTCATTATTTGCGGCATTTCCGGGCTGGTTAAATGCGTTGCCAAAATCAGGCGGATGGCTCAATACGGTAAAAGTAGTTTTAGGATTTCTGGAATTGGCTTTGGCTTTTAAATTTTTATCCAATGCCGATTTGGTTTTGCAATTGCATTGGCTGGAAAGAGAAGTGTTCCTAACGATTTGGATTGCTGTTTTTGGAGTTTTGGCCTTTTATTTATTCGGAAAAATTACTTTGCCGCATGATTCTCCGCTTAATCATATTTCGGTTGGGAGATTAACTTTCGGATTACTTGTTTTGAGTTTTACCATTTACCTGATTCCCGGACTTTTCGGAGCGCCTTTAAAATTAATCAGCGGATTCCCTCCGCCCATGCATTACAGCGAATCGCCAGACGGATTTGGAGGTTCTAAAAGTTCAGATGAAACAAAAGTAGTTTTACCGGAAGGAGCAGAGCTTGGTCCGCAAAACATTATCACTTTTCACGATTATAACAAAGGAATGGAATTTGCCAAAAAAGCGAGAAAACCTGTCTTACTAGACTTTACAGGTTATGCGTGCGTGAATTGCAGAAAAATGGAAGAACTCGTTTGGTCAGATTCGAAAGTACTGGGAGTTTTAAAAAACGATCTGGTTTTGATTTCGTTGTATGTTGATGATAAAAAAGAATTGCCTGAAAACGAACAATATGTTTCTGAAACGACAGGAAAGAAAATCAAAACGATTGGAAACAAATGGAGCGATTTACAAATCAAAACCTACAAGGCAAATGCTCAGCCATTTTATGTAATTGTAGATCATAACAGCGCCAATTTAGCCGAACCTTCAGCTTATAATCCGGATATCGGGAATTATTATAATTGGCTGAATTCGGGAATCAAAAACTTCAAAAAATAAGTTTTCTTTAAAAGAGATAAAAGAATGAATGCTATTTTAAACAAAACAGAAATAAGTCCATTAGAATCTTATTTTTCTAAATTTAGAGGAAATATGATTGGTGTACATCATACTTTCGAATCGGTTTATGGTACACAAAAACTATTATATGCCGATTGGATTGCCAGCGGAAGATTGTATGTTCCGATAGAAGATATTGTACTAAATAAGATAGGTCCAATGATCGCCAATACGCATTCGTTTTCAAGTGAAACTGGCAAAGCTTCGACCTATGCGTATCAACATGCCAGAGATCTAATCAAAAAACATGTAAACGCAAATGATCAGGATTGTCTTGTAGCAACGGGAACCGGAATGACCGCTGCTTTATCCAAGCTGCAACGTATTATGGGGTTGCGTGCTAAAGATAATATTTACAACGTAAAACTAAATTTTAATGATCAAAGGCCAGTAGTTTTTATCACACATATGGAGCATCATTCCAATCAGGTTCCGTGGTATGAAACCATTGCCGATGTGGTTATTTTGCCCGCAGATGAAAATAATCTGGTTGATCCTGAAATATTGTCAAAAGAAATTAAAAAGTATGCCAACAGAACCCTGAAAATTGGTTCATTTACCGCATGTTCAAACGTTACAGGAATCATTACGCCGTATGACGAACTGGCAAAAATAATGCATCAAAACGGAGGTTTTTGTTTTGTCGATTTTGCAGCTTCGGCGCCATATGTTCAAATCGATATGCATCCCGAAAACCCTGAAGAGCAACTAGACGCGATATTCTTTTCTCCTCATAAATTTCTTGGTGGCCCCGGAACTTGCGGAATTTTGGTTTTTAATGAAAAATTATATCAGGCAAATTTCCCCGATAATCCGGGTGGAGGGAATGTAAAATACACAAATCCCTGGGGCGGTTATCATTATAGTGATGCCATCGAAGTAAAAGAAGATGGCGGAACTCCGGGTTTTCTGCAAGTCATGCGAACGGCTTTATGTCTGGAATTGAAAAACCAAATGGGAATTGAAAACATGAAAAACAGAGAAAAAGAATTATTGGATGTCTGTTTTTCGGAACTTCAAAAAATAAAAGGATTATCAATTATGGGTGATTTAAATACGGAAAGAATTGGGTGCGTTTCTTTCACTATCGAAAAAATACACTACAACTTAATTGTCAGGCTTTTAAATGATCGTTTCGGAATTCAGGTTCGTGGAGGGTGGTCCTGCGCAAGTACCTACGCACATTATTTGATGGGTATTGATGAAGAGGAATCTAAAACAATGACAAAAGAACTTCTTCAGAAAAATTTAATTAATAAACCGGGTTGGGTTCGTGTATCATTACATCCAACAATGACAAATGAAGAACTTTTGTTTATTTGTGATGCGATACAAAAAGTAGCTATGAATTATGAAGAATGGCAGGAAGTGTATCGCTATAATCCATCAAATAATGAGTTCGAAAGCGTTGTAAATCAGCAAACGATTGCCGAAGATGTGAAGGAATGGTTTTGTTTGGACTAAATTTTCGGAAGTTATAAAATTAAAAAGGGTTGAATCAAAATGTATCTGACTCAACCCTTTTTATGAATTACATCAATTTAGAACTTCACGGCTCCTTTAGGAACAGTTTCTCCCACTGTAGTTTTATTGCTAAGATTAAAATTAGCCGATGAAACAAATTCTATATTCTGGCTGTTTTCTCCATTAACTGTAATCGCTTTAGGAGAAGTAGAATTGAATTCTACATTTTTAAGAGACATGTTTTTAGTATTGAAAATTTCAAATACAGTAGTCTCTTCGATGTCTAGTTTAGCATTGCTTATTTTTATTCCGTTAGCATCAATGATAGAAAAACCTTTTTTTGCATTTCCTGTCAGATTAGAAATTTCGATATTTTCAAGATTCATTTCAGGCAAACCTTGTAAAAACACAGCTTGTTGAGCTCCTTTTATAGTTACATTTTTGATTGAAATATTTTTAAACTGAGGCGTTTCTTCGTTCACTGGCATCGCTTTAGAACTTAATGTGTTTCCACCTTCGGCCAAAGTTTCTTCGATTGATTTTCCTCCATAATATAAATTGAATGAAATCGCCTGCGAAGGAATATTAGTCATGAAAATATCCGAAATAAAGATATTCTCCACCACACCGCCACGTCCGCGGTTACTTTTAAAACGCAATCCAACATCCGTTCCCATAAAAGTACAATTAGATACGTGCATGTTTTTTACACCACTGGACATTTCGCTTCCAACAGTTACGCCTCCGTGACCATGATACACTATATTATTTTTGATGATGATATTTTCGCAGGGAACGCCGCGATCACGTCCGTCTTTATCTTTACCTGATTTAATACAAATGGCATCATCACCAACATCAAAACTAGAGTTTTCGATAATTACATTTTTGCAGGATTCTACATCAAGGCCATCTCCGTTTTGAGAATACCAAGGGTTACGAACCGTTACATTACGCACAATTAAATCTTCGACCATCAAAGGGTGAATGTTCCAGGCCGGTGAATTTTGAAATACCGGACCATCAAACAATACTCTTTTACTGTTTTGAATACTTACCATTACAGGACGTAAAAAATCATGAATGGTTTCAAACTCTTCTTTGGTTTTTAAATCCAGACGTACGTTTTGATCAGCGCCTTTAGAAGCATTCATAAAAGTTTCTGACGGATACCAGCTCGTTTTATCTTTGTTTAAAACACCGCCCGAAGCAATCACTTTCTTCCATTGGCTATCGGTTAGTTTATTCTTTTTAACTTGTCTCCAAACCTCTCCTGATCCGTCCCAGACACCATTACCGGTAAAAGCAATGTTCTGAAGGTTTTTACCATAAATAGGAGAGATACATCTCCAGGTATTCAATCCTTCAAAACTGGTTTCTATAATAGGATATAAACTTTTATCCGGCGAGAAAATGATTAGCGCGCCTGTCTCTGCATGAAGTTCAAGATTACTTTTTAATAAGATTGGACCTGTAAGCCAGATTCCCGGAGGAACAATAACTTTTCCACCGCCTTTTTTTGAAACGGCATCTATAGCATCGGCGAAAGCCTTTGTATTTAAAAAATACCCGCCATTTACTGCACCAAAATCTTTTAGGTTTACGCTGTTTTTTGGAATTACAGGTTCTTTGACTTTAGCCATTTTGAATTCAATGTTCTTGTAAGTGTCATAAGACTTTGAATTTTGAGCAATACTGTTTTGCGCACAACTTGCTATTATAACCGCCAGAGCAATACGTAAAAAGTTAATTGGGTTAGTTTTCATTCTAATTGTATTATGGTTAAAAATTTCAGTCCTAACAGAGAGACTTTATTGCTAAATGCATTTATTGATCCTTGTTTTTTTGATAATTCAGAAAAAAAGAACGTCGATCGATTAATATATGTAAATGTAATCGATTACACAAATCTATAAAAAATTATTTAGAAAAGGAAATAAAGTTGATCGTTGCCACAAAATAAAACAGATTCGTTAAGAAAGCCTATTTCATTGGTTTATTTTAATAGCGTCAGGAAAGTACGGGATAGATTTGTAGAATTTAAGATTTATTTTATTTTTAAATTTTTAGAGGCATAGTGGTAAATTTCGGCGAAAGCCAATTAAAAATATTTCACACCCATTTAATAGGGATTGAAGCTGAGAATGAAGATTGATTGAAAGGAAAGAATCTTAAATTTTAATCTGCCCAAATCAGTAAAATCTGCGTGAAACTTTTTTTTGTACCGCATAATTTCATCCTGATTACGTTTGTATTTTTTACTTAAATAAACCTATATTAGCGTAAATAAACCAATTGTATACGCCTGAATATTTAATCACAAATAGAAAATAACAGCATGATTTGTACCATTTACTCACACCAATCCGGGTTTGATGATATTAAAGAAATAATACTGTCTAATTTCCCAAAAGCAGACATCGCACTAAGTAAGGAAGAGGAGTCTGAGATCATCGACTTAGAAATTAAGGGAAGTAATTTAGATTTTTCACAAAAAATAAAAATTTTATACCGCGAAAGAGCCGAGCCTTCTTATCAAATTCCTGAAATCGATGATTCTGCGCTAACAGCGAATTTAAAAGGACTTTACGGTTTTGTATATGCATTGCCCACTGTAAATGAAAAAGTTAAGAATTTGTTTCTGCGAAAAATAGAAACTTTAAATTCTGAATTTACGATTATTCAGCAAGTGGGAGAAGTAGCCGATTTGAAAACAATAATAGCAAATATCGCCAGCGCACTTGATGCAGTTTTGTTTGTTCAGCCTGATACTGTTATCAGTAAATCGGGCGGACAGCATTTTCTGGACAAAAATTTAGATTTGATTATTGATACTGAAGGAAATTGCGAAATCGACGAATTAGATGTTAGGATTAACTCGGTTTATTTTGATGGAGATCAGAATGAGTTGAAAGGAGATCAGTTGCAAAGAAAAGAGAATAACGAAAATATTCTGGAAGAAAATAATATCAAAATTAACAGCAACCTGCCTTGCATAGAATCTGAAGAGGAGACAACTTTAAGAACACCAAAAGAAATTGCCCAAAGAGTGAGTGCTCTGGCAGTGGTCAATTTAGTAGCGTTTAATAGTATTTCGCCTGAGGAAGCCACAGAATATTTGCAAAACTATAATCTTTGGGATTTTACGACCGGGAATGAGAAAGAATTTCTGGCCAACCCAACAGATGATAAAAAGGCAAATGAAAGCTGGAAATGCGAAGGAATCTGGGTTTTAATGTGGGCTTTGAATAAAATTGATACACTGGATTTTCCGGATGAGTTTTGTGATCTGGAAAACATTGATCCTGATAATTATCCTGTTGGTCAGGACAAAGACCCCAATGTTTTTATTGATTCGATAGTTGCTATTCGATCTAAAAGTGAAATTTTAGACGCCAATGATTTATATTACAGATTCAATTGGGCTTGTGTTGACGAAAGAATCAACGGCAGGGAAATCGAAGGGATTAATCCGGGTATTGTTTATGAAAGACAATATGCCTTAAACTGGCTGATTAATTATATGGAGCAGGATTGGGATTCTGTTACTTGTGATACTTAAGATGTAAAGGTTGGTTTTCATTGAGCATAATTTTACAGCAAAGAACGCAAAGTTTATAAATCTATTGTGGTTAATATTTTACCGCAAAGTGCGCAAGGTTTTTTTATTGGGTTGAAATAATCTCGCAAAGCCGCAGAGTCGCAAAGTTTTTTAAGCTTTATGTTCTTATTTTGCAATTAATTTTGCTAAGATGCTGAAGTGTCATTAATGATAAAAACGTTGCACCCTTGCGAGTTTGCGAGATTAAAATATTAAAACTTATAAATTAACTTTGCGCACTCTTTGCTGTTAATTCCCAACCTAAGACTCAATATTAAACAAACATTCCGCTCCAAAAATATGAAGCGGAATGTTCTAATTAAAAAAAAAACTCAAGTAATAGCATTTTTGCAATTGCATTTCTGCTATTGTTATTTTTAGAATACACCAATGTAATGGTTTCCGGCTTTGTTAACCAATTTAGCACCTTTAGTTACAGCACCGGTTACAGCATCAATGATATAAATGTTTCCATCTTTACCAACCGGAGTAACTGCGATGTACAATTCATTTTTATCAACTACAAATCCTTGGTACTGGCCAAAGTCTAAATCAGCATCATAAGCAATTCCTTCTACTTTTTTAGCTGTTTTTGCATTAAGGTCGATTCTTGCTACAAATCCTTGATTGTTAGCATCGTCATGAGTATAAACGGCATAAGCAATTCCGTTTCCTACATATCTCCAGGCATCAATGTACGATCCTTTTACTCCAAGAGCAGTATCTAAACTAAATAGATAAGAGTTGTCATATTCATTGCTTTGGTTGATTCTTAAGATGTATGAACCATTTTTCGTGTCCCTTTGTGTAGCCTGATAAATGTTACCATCGTTAGCCACAAAACTATTAAAACTACGGTATCCGCTTGTGTCTCCAAAACCTACTGTAGAAGTAATAATTTTCGGATTTAATAATGACGGATAATCAACCACAAGAGATTTAGAACCTAAACGCTCAAATGCAGTTTCATTTTCTGCGGTAAGAGGATTTGTTTTACGCATCCATGTTCCGATGATTAATTTATCTCCGGCTTTGTTTAATGTTGGAGCATCTAAACGAAAGATATGATGTCCTTGAGCTTCTTCTTCAGGAGTTAACGGAATTTCGTATTGTTTTGCAGCAGAAATTAATATTTTTTGTAAATCTAAGCTTAGTACAGTTGCAGAACCTCTGGTATGCTTGTACGTTTTATCTGGATTAGTTACAATTACCGGCGCAGTAACGTTTACCGCTACACCCGTTTTATCTCCGTCAAAAAGTTTAGTCCATCTTGGTGACGTTCCGGCATATTGCGAGATGTTTACTGTAGCTCCTGATTGTGCAAAATTATTACCGCCATTTACTTTGTAGGTCATAAACTCACCACCGTTTGCACCTGTGTAAGTAATATTAAAAAGAGTGCTTCCGTCTACAGATGATTGTAAACGAGCTGTTCTGGCCGATTGTACAGGAGTTCCGTTGTCGTAAACGTTGATCGAAATATTAGGGTTTTTAGCATCTTCTTTACTAACAGAAAAAACTTTAGTACCGCCATTCCCGTCTCCGGGAGCAGTTTGCATTAAGGCTCCTGCAACGGTTATCCAGCGGCTTTCCGTTTCAGGTAATGTAGGGGTTATCGGGTCTTCATTATCATTACTGCTGCAGCTTGTCGTTAAGGCAAATGTGGTAAAAACCAAAACCAATGCCATTAATTTAAATGTACTTTTTTTCATATTCATGGTATTTAAAAAAATTAATTATATAGATTTAAAACTTATTCAGTATGTAATTGAATTTCAGATAAAATGCTACGCCCGGTTTTTGAACTCCAAAGTTGTCGTAAACCTGTTCGTTGGTGATGTTCTTGGCATCAAAGCTCACAATGTATTTTTTGTTTGGGAAAGTATAACTCAAACCTAAGTCATGGGGAAACTGAGAAGGTACTTTGTCGATTTGAGTTTCTTGCCAAGTGGTAAAAAAATCGCCCACATAAGTAAAATTGTAATATAAATTCAGCTCAGAATTGGACTGCAAAACATTTTTAAAATTATACTGAGCATTTCCGTTAATAATAAAATAAGGCTCATTAGGATATTGCTTGTTATAGTAATCGAGTATTTTCCCGTTTTTATCGTATTTATCTTTAAAGAGTGAATTGAATTTAGACATATTCATTCCGATAAATAATCGTTTGTTATATGAATATTCTAATGAAGCTTCATATCCTAAAGATTGGGCTGTTCCTAAGTTTACAGAAGGTGTAGTTTGTAAAGCTTCATTAAGACGATTACTAAACTCACGAATGATTTTATCTTTGGAATTTCTCCAAAATCCGGAACCTCCAAAACTAAATTTATGCTGATTAATGATGTAAGGGCCAAAACGTAATCCTACATTGAGATTATCACTTTCTTCAGGTTTTAATGCGCTGTTGCTGGTTTGATTTTCGCCCGGATTACCAAAAATTTCATTTTCTGAAGGAAGCCGTATCGCTTTTTCTGCAGATAAAGAGAACATCAATTTGGGTAAAACAAAATAAGATCCTGCAAAACCGTAACCGTAAAAAGTAGTATTATTATTCTCTAATTTTTCAACTATTGCTGACTGTCCGCCTGTAGTAATGATCTGCGGGGTTCTTTGTTCTGTTTTCTGGTTATAGCGCTTACCAAATAAATTGGTTCTTAAGCGCGAATCAAAGGCCTGAAGTTCGTAAGCAAAGGATAGAACACTTTTTTGAAGATCCCGTTTTTGCTGAAAATTTCTTTCCATTTCAGACTTCATTTCATCATAATCATCCCTGTCGAACGAATAAAGCATACTGCTGAATACAAATTTGTGATTATCGTTTAAGGTATAATTTAATCCGCCTCGTGTACTGAATATTTTGTTGTTGATGTGCAAAATTGTAGCTGCACCTTGTTGCGCTCCGGTTGGTGATAAAAAATGCTGACCATCAATACCAATTGCTTTTTCGTTAAACCAATTGTAATTCCATTTTACCGTATCGTTTAAAACTTCTGCTCGTTGGCTAAAAACAGAATTTACGGTGAATTCAAGCCCTTTTACAATAAAATCTTTTTTAGCATAATTGATACTTATAACCTGCGCATCAGCTTCCGTAAACCGGCCTTTGTAGGGCTTTGACATCGCCTGTCCGTGCTGAATTTCGTTGTAATCATCAGAAGCATTAAAACCAATTAAGAAAGTATCGGCCCATTTTACATCTGTAAAACCAGCTTCAACACGGCCTCCGTAAGAACGATAAGCATCATTAAAACGTTTGGCTTTAATTTGTGTCATAACTCCGTTAGGTGCAATATTATAGGCGAATTTTCCCCAAATTTCATAATCGTTATCAGAGTAATTATAGAACCCTGAACCTTTTAAGGTAAAACCTGATTTATCGCGGTAAGTTGTATTAAAGTTGGATTGAGTGGTATTAAACGAACCGTAAGATATCGAGGCATTCAGAGTATTTTTAGCACCTTTTTTCAAAATTACATTTATGGCTCCTCCTAAAGCATCATCTGCCAAATGTGCCGGAATTACTCCTTTGTACACTTCGATTCGTTCGATTAATGCAGGCGGAATACTATTTAAATTGAATGAAGAACCATAAGTAGAAATAGGAATTCCGTCTATAAATATTCGAATGGCGTTGCCCGACATTCCGTTCAAATTATAATTAATGCTCGATCCCAAACCTCCGTTTTGTCTGATACGAACTCCAGCCGATTGCCCTAAAAGATCATTGGTCTGAATATTACGTTTGGCCGCTTCCTGAGTTTCTATGACATTTACAGAGAAACCTTTCTCCATAATTTCTTTCTTTACAGTCGTTTTCTGAATCACAACTTCTTTCAAAGCTTTAGGATCATTTTTTTCTAAAGCAATGCTAATATGATGAGAAGGCTGGTGTACGTGAATGGTGTGGGTTTTAGTTTTGACCTCAGTCGAGGAAATTTCTAAAGTATAATTTCCGTAAGCTACTGCTTTGATTTCGAAGTTTCCGTTATGATCTGCAACAGCAAAATTCTGTGTTCCTAATACCAGTACTGTAGCACCCAAAGCGGGTTCATTATGAGAAAAGGTAACTTTTCCTGAAATGTTTCCCTTTTGAGACCAAACTGAAACATGAACAAACAAAAACAAAACGACTAAAAATCTCATATTTTTTTACTTACCAATAGGAGCGCAAACTTATGTTATTGTTTATATTTAATCTAAATAAACGAATTAGAAGATCATTAGAATTGCATTAGAAATTCTAATGTTGAATTATTCGCAATCAGATTCCGTAATCTTGTGATCTCGAAAAAGGAGAGATCACACTCGTATTTGCGTTCAGATATTCGCCCATCTTTGTCGAGTTTCTAGTGTGATCTCTCCTTCGTCGAGATGACAAACTTTCTAGTTCGCTTAATAATCAAACTATAATGTGGTCGGGTTTTTTCATATATTCTTCTTTATCTTTGTCTGCATTAAACTTGTTATATGCTTAATTACAAACTGCACCATCTCGAATTCGAACCTCGTGAAGAGTTGCAGGATAGCATTAAGTGTTTTTGGTACGACAGAAGAGACTCCGCTGAAGAGCCATCTAATTTTGAGGTTATGCCTGATGGTTACGCCGAAATTATTTTTTATTTTGGAAGTACCTGCAGCGTTTCCTACAATGGTGTTTTACAGCCGTTACCATCACCTTTTATAATGGGGTTGCTTAATCAGCCTGTTATTTTAAACTCCAATAATCGTTTAGAGATTATTGCCATTCGATGTTTTCCCTGGACCGTTTTTGATTTACTCGGATTGCCATCAGGAAAGGGTAAAGGCGGAGTACATATTTTCGAACATCCTATTGCTCAGCTTCAATCGCGTTTGAATGATCTAATTGAAGCCAATAAAATAGAAGAGGCGATTGCACAAGTTCAGCAGTTTTTCTTGAATGCGCACTCACAAATTCCTCCTGACAGTTTGTTGTTTAAAGCAGGATTGGCCATGCGAAATGCCAAAGGAATTATTCCGGTAAGCGAAGTAGCGTCGGCGGCTCATGCAACAGTTCGTACATTAGAAAGAAACTTCAAGCAATCATCCGGTCATAGCGTAAAAGATGTATCTGGTTTGATGCGTTTTGAACAGGTACGCAATCATTTATGGCATTTTCCTGATACTAACATTGCCGGTTTGGCCCAGGAATTAGGTTACACAGATCAATCCCATCTCAGTAGGGAATTTAAACGTTACAGCGGTACCACACCGGGCGCATTTGCGCGAAAAGCAAAACAGACCATCAGCAACGATTTTGTCGCGTTTGTACAATCCTAAAGAACATGCTTTTTAGAATTTTGTCTTTCAATTATTATATATGAAAACAAAATCAAAAAAACACATATTTTGGATTATCATCGGGATTGTACTCCTGAATTCTATTGGCATGTCGGTTGTATTACCATTGCTGCCGTTTATTGTAGGCAAATATCTTCCTTCGGAGCAAATTGTTGTAGGTATGAGCGCACTCATGTCAGTATTTGCAGCCTGTACATTTTTTGCAGCACCCATTTTTGGAGCATTAAGCGATCGATACGGACGAAAAAATATTTTGATATTAAGTTTACTCGGTTCAGTGATGGGCTATGTATTATTCGGAATAGGAGGAGCATTATGGATTCTTTTCCTTGCTCGTATTATCGACGGACTTACGGCGGGGAATATAAGTATTTTATTTGCCTATATATCTGATACTACAGAACCAAAAGAAAGAGCCAAATGGTTTGGTTATATTGGTTCTGCCATGGGAATTGGCAAATTAGGAGGTCCCGCATTGGGCGGATTGTTAGGCGGTATTTCCCTTTCATTGCCGTTTTTTGTTACCGGCGCACTGATATTTCTCTCTGGTTTGGCGACGTACTTTTTGTTGCCGGAATCTTTGGCTCGGGAGAAAAGAATCCAACATTTATCTCTTAATAGTTTTAATGTCTTTTCTCATTTTAAAGATATTTTTAGTCTCAAACAAATTAAGTTACTGCTAGTACTGGGCATTCTTTTCTATGCCGGATTAGGAGTTTTCCAGTTTAATTTTACCATTTTTCTAAAAGATATTTACAAATGGGGACCTGTCTTTATCGGCACAATGCTAACGCTTGTTGGGATTTGCGAAATTTTTTCACGCGCCGTATTACTACCCTGGTTATTGAAACGCTGTAACGAAAAAAGTATCGGAATCACAGGTTTAATTGGTTTTGGAATTGGTTTAGCATTAATCTTGTTGAGTATATTTATTCCGTCAGTATTCATTATTGCACTTGGTGTGATCTTTATAATTTCCGGAGAAGGTTTATTCGATCCAACATACAACGCCAAATTATCACAATCTGTAGACGAAAGCCAACAGGGAAAATTACAAGGGGTGAATCAAAGCTTGCAGGCGGCCAATAATATGTTGATTCCTCTGGGCGCTGCGGCTATTTATTTTTACAGCCCGGCTATTTTGTATGCAACAGCAACATTTATCGTTTTGGTGGCCGTTTTTATATATGCGAAATACATTCCTAAAACAAAGCACAATCAAAATTCCAATGAATAATCTAAGATTGAAAAGACTAAAGTTTAGCTTTGAATTTTTTGATTTTGAAGTTCTTCGATTTTACTAATTTCCCGTTATCGGTAATCATGACACAACTGTAATGGGGATATTTTTTAAGTAAAAGCAAGCCTTCCTTTTGTCCTAAAACCATTAGAGAAGTGCTTAGTCCATTAGCAGTTTCAGCGTTTGGACCAAAAACCGATACGCTGCACAATCCGGTTGCTGGATAACCTGTTGCCGGATTTATAATGTGTGAGTAGCGTTTTCCCTTAAAAACAACAAACTTTTCATAGCTTCCGGAAGTAGTTACAGCGCCATTGTTTAAAGGAACTACAGCAAATAACTCATCAGGATGAAACGGATTGGTCATACCAATATTCCAGTCTTTACCGTTGGGCTGTCTTCCCCAGGCAGTCATATCTCCGGATCCGTTTACGATTCCGGCTTTTATACCTTTTGCCAGCATCATATTTCGGCATCTATCGGTTGCGTATCCTTCGCCTAGAGCACCAAAACCAATTTTCATTCCTTTCAATTTTAGAAAAATGGTCGATTGAACCGAATCCAGAATGATATTTTTATATCCCACTTTTTCAACTGATTTTTTTATGGCTTCCGCCGAAGGCATTCCAGTCATCGATCCGTCAAATTTCCAGATTCTGTCCATGGCGGCAAAACTCACATCAAAACCGCCTTTTGTAGCTTCAGAAAATTGTATGGCTCTTTGGGTCAGTTCAAATACCTCACGATCGACTTTGATAGGTTTAATTCCCGCATTCTGATTGACTTGCGAAACTTGCGAATCCGGTTTCCAATCAGATATTAAATTTTCGATTCTGGTAATTTCCGCAATAACTTCGTCAATATTTTGTTCTGCCGAAAGAGAGTCTTTTGCCACGATCGTAATATCAAAACGTCCTCCCATAAGTAAAGTCGTTCGCTTTCGTAAAACTTGCGCATTAACAGATAAACCGCAAATTATGACAGCGAAAAACAGGAGTTTATATAGGATTGATTTGTGCATGAAAATCATTTTAGTTATTCGTTTTATTAAGATTTGAAATGTACCTAACGGTACGATTTTACCTAATAACAATCCGTCAGCAATTGACCATTTTCTTTATAATCTGCAATGCTTTTTATTTTTCTTTCCAGACATAATTTATCGAGAATAGCTTCTACATCTTTTTGCATGGCAAGAGATCCACAAATCATGATGACACCGCCTTCTTTTAATAAATCAATAAAAAAATCAGCATCTCGTTTGATAAGATCCATTACATAAAAATGTTCGGCTTCGCGTGATAAAGCCAAATGGAAACTTTGCAGTTTTTGTTTCTCCATCATTTCAGCAGTAAACTTTTTATATCCTGAAACAGTTTCAGTTTCCATACGGAATCCAGCATACAAATGCGTTTCTGTTTTGGTTTTATTCTGCTCGATCATTCCAAGGAAAGGCGCAATACCGGTTCCGTTTGAAATTAGCGCTACTTTAGAAATCTTTTTAGGGAAATGAAAAGCCTTATTATTGATGATTCTGGCCTTGATCGTATTTCCGGGAGTAAGGTTATTTAGAAACTCAGAACCCAATCCGTGTGGATGTAGTTTTACGACCAATTGTATGTTACCCGAATGATTCCCGATAGAGTAGAGGCGTTCTCTTGTATCGTTTGCCGGATAAATAGCCAGTAAATCGCCTGAACTGAATTTAGCCCTTGCATTGGCCCTTAAAGTCAGGATAAAAGTTTGTTCGTTCTCAGAAACCAGTGTTTTATCTAAAACCATTAGCTTTTGCAGCCCTTTTGGAACATGATTGTATAAAGAAGGCGTAGTCGATAACGGAATGCCGGTTTTGGCGCTCCATAATTTTATCCATTCTACAAATTCTGTTGCCGATTTATCGTTTACGGTTTGGACATCCAGGAAACGCTCCGCCCAATTATGATTTTCTAATTGCCTGTCGGTTTCAAAAGCAAATTCGCAAAAATCCGGATAAGCTTTCGAGCCAAAACCTACTACTGAATAATTGATTTTTTGCTCTTGAGGATATTTCTGTATAAGCGACACAAATTTACTTCCGTTAGAAGGCGCATCTCCCAAACCATGAGTAGAGGAGAATACGATAATATGTTCTGCTTTCGGGAAAGTAGTATAGCTGTTCAATTCGGTGATAAAAGCTTTTTCGCCATGGCCAATCAATTGCTTAAGGATGGCATTAGCAAAATGCAAAGAACTTCCGTTTTCAGAACCTGCCAGAAGTATAAATTTACTTTCACTGGCTTGGAATTTATTTTTAATGCGGCTCGACCTTCTTTTTAAGGTAATAGCAAAACCGGAATAGATAAAAAAGAGAATATTAAGGCTCGCAATAGCCAATATAAAAGCCCAGATTGCGTTGGTTTTTCCGGTATGCAGATTAAGGCTTAAATCCGATAACTGAACGATCATTAGAGAACGCTTTTGTGTTGCCACAGCGCCCGTAACCTGATTGACTTCGATCTCGCGATCGTTTAACTCAATGATATAATATTCCTCGGGATCATCTGTAAAAGGAAATTCTATTTTCTTAACATCAGCCAAAAGTGTTGTTGTAAATACAGAAACAGTTTTGTCTTTTGAAGGCGTTACGATTTCTGTTTTTTCTTTTTTCTTTTCTTCTTTATCCATAAAAAAGTTGAATCTTTCTAGGGATAAATACGTTCCGGTAAGGGCAATAATCAAAATCGGAATCAGCGCCAGTCTCCCTAAAACAACATGATAATATTGGGCAAAATAGTCTTTGACCACTTTCGAAAAGAAATTACGGATTCCTCTTTGTCTGTTTAAAACAAGGGCAAAACCAGAAATGGCAATCAGCAATAATAAAAAAGAAATTACACCAACAAAAAATCGTCCGGTTTCGTGAAGAAACAGCGAACGATGAAAACCCGTAACCCATTGAATAAATTCACTTTTCTTGACCGGCGTTCCTAATTGTTTCCCCGTTTTAGGATTGATGTAAGCATTGATATCATTACCATCTTTATCAATGGCCTGGAGGGTAACAAATTGATTATGATCTACATTTAACTCTGTAATTTCAGTGTACTGTTTTTTTAAGACGGTTAAGGTTTCTCCCAGCGTTATTTTGTCGAAATTTTCTACCTTATACGGAAGTGTTTTTTCCTGCATCGCATCCAGCGCCAGGATAATTCCTGTAGTCGAAGCTAAAATTAAAAATAAAGAAGAAAACAAAGCCAGAGCCAAGTGTGCGTAACGCCAAAAAGAAAGAGTCATTGAGTGTAATCTATTGAAATGTAATTGTTTTTTCCCACTGATTAAAATGATTAATCTATTTAATTTGTGGCAACTTTGTCAAAGTTTTAAACCTTGACAAAGTTTACTCAGAGCGAAATATTAAATCTTGCTTAACCTCACGTATCTAATATAACCTTTTCCTTCTGTTTTATCAGCAAGACCTTCAGTTGTAAGCGGAATTTCAACATCATTTACATGATACTTCTGATCTTCTACAGCCGATTCAAAACGTAGTTTATATCCTTTATTAATTTTCGAATCATCGATTTCTATGGTCGTAATGCTGCGATCTCCACCCGTAACAGATGCTCCGGTTTTGGCACTAATATCAGCAGGTTTTGCTGTCTGGAATTTGTTCCATTCTTTTAGTGATTTGTACCATTTTTTATCGTCGCCCATTACATAAAGCGTTTTTTCGTACTCCCCCTTGGTATTAATAAGCGAAACTACAATGTAAGCGCCTTCACCCATATAGTTTGACATTTGCAGCATGCATTTGTATTTGCTTGCCTGGGCATTTGCCTGAAAAGAGATTAAACAAATTAATGCGCTTGTAAGAGCTATTTTAAGTATTGATTTCATGCGGATATTAGATTTTATAATATGGATTTTAGATTGGAATTTGGAATTTAAATTTTAAACTATTGTTTTAAAAATTCAACAGAAACATTATTTTTAGTCAGTGACTCATTTTCTTTGGCCAATGCGTAAGGAGTTTCGTCGAATTCGGTATTGATGTCTTTTTTAGCTCCAATTGAAACCAGGTATTTTAAGATCGTATCATCTTTGGCAACCATTGCAGCTTTGTGCAGCGCTGTCATTCCATCTTTATTTTTAGCATTAACATCGATGTTTAAAGCAGCTAGTTTTTTTAGTAAAGTCAAATCATTTTTAGCAATAGCGAAGTGATATAAATTACTTCCGTCTTTTTGAGCGGCAGCAAGGTTTAAGCCCTTATCCTGAAGTAATTTTGCTTTTGCATCAAAAGAATCTTGTGCATTGGCTTCACGTCCGGCTGGCCTGTAAGATTGTACTAAATAAACTCCCAGATTATTTCCGTCCTTATCTTTTACGTTTACATCTGCACCTTTTGTTAAAAGTAGTGCAACAGCTTCAGGAGTTCCTGATCTTACTGCAAAAGTCAAAGCTGATTCTCCTTTTGCATTTTGTAAATTGATGTTTTTGGTTACAGGAATTAATTTTTCTAATGTGCTAATTTCTCTTCCCGCAGCAATAATCAATGGCGTATTTCCGTCTTTATTTACTTTGTTAGCGTCGACGCCTTTGGCTAAAAAGTAATTGATAATTTCAGACTGGTTTTGTTTAGCTGCCAAAAGATGCAATACATTATCTCCAGATTTATTTACAGCCGATGGTTTTATTTTAACCTCATCAACAAGATATTTGTAGGTTTCAAGAGGAGTGGTTTCTCTGCGTGTTCCTTGTGTGGCGATTAAAAGCGCGTTGTCTGTGTGTTTAACTCCTTTTGCTGCAATTTTTTTCAAAAGCGTAACATTTCCTGTTCTTGCAGCATAATCAAAAGCAGTATTTCCGTTACTGTTAACATCTTTTAAGGATAATCCTTTTGTGATAAGATAGTCAGAGAAAGACAGGTCTTTGTCAAACGGAATAGCCAAAAGTAATAGGTTGGCACCATCATTATATTTTTTCTTAGGATCTATTCCTGCCTTAAAAAAAGCTTCGGCAACACCTTGATTAAGCAATCCGTTACCAGCAGCAAAAACAAGAGGAGTAGTACCGTGACTATCTTCAAAATTAACATCAGAACCTTTTGCAATTAAATATTCTACCAGTTCTGTATTTCCTCTGTAAGCAGCCCAATGAAGATAAATACGATTATCATGAGTGGATTTAGAAACGGGGTTTCCGGATTGGTCTAATAAGAATTTGATACTTGCCAGAGGCGCATCATTATTTATCGCCATTACAACAACATCAAAAGCATTTGCATTGGCCTCTGCCGGGTTATTGCCTTTTGCTATTTCTGCTTTAAGGGCAGTAACATCAGGTGCGGTTTTCCAAAAAGACTGTTCTAATAAGATATTTTTTTGTTGGGCACTAACAAATAAAGTTGCGGCTAATGCAAAAGAGATAAAAATATTCTTTTTCATATGGAGGTATTTATTGTTTTGAAATTCGTTTAAGGTTATTTTTTCCTTTACCCTAATATCTTCTTTATACAAAATCTATTTAGAATAATTAAAAATAACGCAAATGTAAAAATTAATATCAGTAAACCAACTTTATTTAGGGAAGAAACTGTAATTCTAATGATTTTTTAAGATTGGAAAAAGCATTAGGATAACTTTAGAAAACTGCAATCTTTTTGTAATTTTTACTGATTTGGATATTGAACATTAAAAAGCTAAACAGGCAATAGGTCTTTTATTGCTGGTTTTAAGGATTTGCAAATAAAGAATTTGAAGAAATTAAATAAATCCTAATTATTTATTAATCGCCTCTATAATCTTTTCGCGATGGCTTAGACCCCAGTTTACCAAAGTTTCTGTAACGGGAAGAACAGATTTTCCGTATTCTGTAATGGCATACACTACCGTTATTGGTTTTGTTTGCTGTTCCGTTCTTGAAACCAGTAAATTGGTTTCCAGTTCCTTCAATTCTTTACTCAGCATCTTGGCCGATATTCCATCGATCTCGCGTTGCATTTTCTTGAAATTAATTACCTGATGCGTTCTGTTCGTCAGGAAACGCAGGATCATCAGTTTCCATTTTCCTCCTAAAACATCCAGACTATCACGCATGGCCATAAGTTCTTCTGAACAATTGGCTTCGCGAAGCGTTCCGTTATCATTAATTTTTGCCATAGTAGTTTCTATTCGGTAACCGGTAACCTTGGGTTAACCCATAGCAAAAATAAAGTATTTGCACTGTAATTTCGTAAGATAAAAGAAGAAAAATGAAAGCAATCGTTTTACATCAAAAGGGAGAATTTAAACTTGAAGAAGTAGATACTCCACAACCAAAAGAGCAGCAGGTTCAGGTAAAAATAGCCGCAGCAGGATTTAACCCAATCGATTATCAGATGACTGAAAATGCGATGGAACGCAAGTTGCTGCATTCGTCAATATTGGGCAGGGAATTTTCAGGGATCATTTCAGCTATTGGAGAAAGAGTAACTGATTTTAAAATAGGAGATCCTGTTTTTTGCGGTTCAGGAAGCATGGGATCAAATGGTACTTATGCCGAATATATTTGTGTTCCCGCCGCTATTGTAATGCACCTGCCAAAGAATATTTCATTTGAAGAAAGTGCAGGAATATCTTCTGTTGGATTAACAGCGTTGCAATCGATAAACAGGATGAAAGCGAATCTGACAGATTCTATTCTTGTAACCGGCGGCGCTGGCGGAGTAGGGAATATGCTCCTTAAATTACTTCTGTCAAAAGGATATGTAAATCTTATTGTAACAGCCGGAAACGAAAATAGTATTGCTGCCCTATTAGATCTTGGCTTAAAGCCAAGGCAGATTATCAATTACAGAAAAGATCAGGTTTACGAAACGGCTTTGGCTTTGAACAATAACAAATATTTTGATTTTGCTGTGGATCTGGTGGGGAATGAAATCGGACTTACGGCAGCAAAACTTTTAAAAATAAACGGAACTTATGTTGATGTTACTAATTTTTCTACACCAGATTCCCGTGAAGTTCTTTTTAGCAGAGGCGCCACAATTCTTAATATCTCCAATTATGCTTTTGGCTTAGAAAAGCAATATGATTATTATAAAAAGGGATTGAATGAATTGAGAATTTTACTCGAAAACAAATCGATCACACCACCAATGATTGAAATAGTCGGCAATTTAGAAGATGAAACTGTTTTGAAAGCGCTTAATATTCTTCGTGAAAACAAAACCAATGGAAAGAAATTAATCATGCAAATCAATCCACTATGAAGACAATTCCCAGAAGAATCGTTACAGGAATAAAAAGTGGAAAATCAATAATCGAAAAAGATACAATTGTATCGAATGTTTCGGAACATTTTCCGGGTTTGGTCATCTCTGATATTTGGTCTACAGATTCTATGCCCGTAAAATTAGAAGAAGAAAAAGTAATCGAAAATACCGCTTTCCCAAATATACCCAAAAACGGAAGTTATTTTAGATACGTTCAGATTCCACCTGACAAGGATCTTGGTATTGTAGCGCCCGAGGGTCAGCCACATCCGCTGATGCATCAAACTGATACATTAGATTATATCGTAATTCTTTCGGGAGAAATCTGGCTTATTGTGGATGAAGGGGAAACTTTATTGCAAGCTGGAGATATTGTTGTACAAAGAGGCGCCAATCATGCCTGGAGTAATCGATCTGATTTATCTTGTATTCAGTTGGCTATACTATTGGATGCTGGAAAAGTAGAGGTGTAAATTTATGACCCACGTATAATACAGATTCGCTTTGCGAAAACTCGAATTTTGACGGATTTTTTTGTACAAAAGATAGAATATGTGGGTTGTTGTAAGGCTGAGGGAAGTCGAAGCCCGTTGCGCCCTTCGGCTTCGCTCAGGATGGCTGGCGTTAGTAATCTGCGTGAAAACTTTGTCAAAGTTCGAAACTTTGACAAAGTGATAAAAACAAAAGAAATCCACTCAAATCGATTTAAATCCTTACCATCGGGTGCGCCATCAAAAAAAAGTCATTATGAAAACAAGTGCCCTAGCCCTGATGGGAGCGGCATCTTTTGCTTACTTTCTTTAAGCAAAGATATAGCGGACAGCAGCAAACAGCTTCAAGTCCTTAAAAAAGAAGTCTATTAAATTGATAGGGTTAAAAAAGTTTGTGATTTTGCATTGAAATTCAAATTATCTCTTTAAATTTGCCGCAGCAATGAAAAACGATAACCAGAATACCAATTATTATAGCTGCAGCATAATGTGTTGCACTTCTATGCGATGGTATGAACTGGCTTATATATAAAAATAAAATGATTTATTTCTCAAGCCTTTCATAATCTATTGAAAGGCTTTTTGATTTTAAATTTTAGAATTTCAGAAGCGTTAAGTATTGATATCTGTGGATGTAGCAGATTTAATTTGAATTTAAAAAATGATTGAATTAAAAAATGTCACCAAGAATTTTCATCAGAAAAACCGAATTGTTTCGGCTTTATCAGATGTTTCGCTTAAAGTTCCGCCGGGGAAAATCTTTGGTGTAATTGGAACTTCGGGAGCTGGAAAAAGTACCTTGATTCGATGTGTGAACTTATTGGAAAGACCAACTTCGGGAGAAATTATCGTTGACGGGAAATCGTTGATACAATTATCGAATGCGCAATTGGCAATCGAAAGAAGACAAATTGGGATGATTTTTCAGCATTTTAATTTGCTTTCCTCAAGAACGGTTTTTGATAATGTAGCTTTTCCGCTGGAATTGGTTGGGGCATCAAAGGACGATATTCGAAAACGTGTTTTTGAATTATTGGAATTAGTAGGTTTGGCCGAAAAAGCAAACGATTATCCTGCAAGCCTTTCCGGAGGTCAGAAACAAAGGGTGGCTATTGCGAGAACTTTGGCGAATAACCCGAAAGTATTGTTGTGTGATGAAGCTACAAGTGCTTTGGACCCTGCGACTACAAGATCGATTCTAAACTTATTGAAAGATATTAATCGTCGCCTGAACATCACAATTTTATTGATTACACACCAAATGGAAGTGGTAAAATCAATTTGCGATGAGGTCGCGGTAATCAGTCACGGAAAATTGATCGAGCAGGGAAGTGTGGGAGAAATTTTTGCCGATCCTAAGCATAAATTAACCAAAGAATTTATTGCTTCTTCTCTGCATCTTGATATCCCGAGAGTGTATCAGGAAAGATTACAAAAGGAAGATGGTGAAGGTCTGAGTCCGTTATTGAGACTTGAAATGACTGGAAAATCGGTAAATGAGCCTGTAATTTCTGAAGTTTCGAGATTGTTTGATACCAACTTTAAAATCGTAAGTGCTCAAATGGATCAGGCGGGAGATGTAAACTTTGGTGTGATGCTGATCGAATTATCTGGCAAACGCGAGAATTACGAAGCTGCAATTGAATATTTTATTTCTAAACATATTAAAACAGAAATCATAGGTTATGTCTGATTCTACTATTACCTTATTATTAAACGGTACCTGGGAAACCATCGTAATGACATTTGTGTCGGGCTTTTTTGGTTTTGCATTAGGGCTTCCTACAGGTATTTTGCTTTTCCTTACGAGAAAAAATCAAATTCTGGAGCAACCCGTTTTAAACAGAACTTTATCGGTTTTGGTGAATATTTTTCGTTCGATTCCGTTTATTATATTAATTGTTTGGATGATTCCGTTTACACGTGCCCTGGTAGGAACTTCTATTGGCGTAAGTGCAGCGCTAGTTCCGTTAAGTATTGGAGCAGCTCCATTTATTGCCCGACTTGTTGAGAATAGTCTTCTTGGTTTGCCTTCGGGATTAATCGAAGCGGCAAGAGCTTTGGGCGCAACGCCTTTGCAAATTGTATATAAAGTACTGCTTCCAGAAGCATTACCTTCTTTAATAAACGCTGCATCCATTACCTTAATTACTCTTGTAGGTTATTCTGCAATGGGTGGCGCTGTTGGTGCTGGTGGTTTAGGACAAGTGGGATATCAGTACGGATATATTGGTTATGATGCCGTAATCATGAATTCGGTTTTGGCGTTGTTGGTAATTTTGGTATTCGTGATTCAGTTTGCGGGTGACTTTTTATCAAAACGATTTGATCATAGATAATACTTTGCGGTTAAATTTTAGGCAACAGATAAATAATAATTAAAAACTAAAATATGATTACTAAAAATAATTTTTTAAAAGCAATCGGAATTTTAACCTTGACACTTTCATTGGTTAATTGTGGAAAAAGCAAAAACAACGATCCGCACCACATAAAAGTAGGGGTTGCAACAGGACCGGAATATAAAGTAGCAGAAGCGGCTAAGAAAGTAGCAAAAGAAAAATACGGACTAGAAGTAGAGTTGATTTCTTTTAATGATTACGTGATTCCTAACGAAGCTTTGAGCCAGGGAGATATTGATGCAAATGCTTTTCAGCACAAACCTTATCTTGATGAGCAATCGAAACAACGCGGATACAAATTAGCAATCATTGGTAAAACATTTATTTATCCTATTGCAGCCTACTCTAAAAAAATAAAAAGTCTTGCAGATTTGAAAGATGAAAGCACCATTATTATCCCAAATGATCCAACAAACGGTGGTCGTTCGTTATTGCTTTTAGAAAAAAATGGTTTGCTAAAACTAAAAGAGAGAATTGGATTATTGCCTAAAGTAACCGATATTGTAAGTAATCCTAAAAAGCTTAAAATCTTAGAATTAGAAGCACCTCAATTACCAAGAGCTCTTGATGATGCCAACGTAACAATTGCTATTATTAATAATACTTTTGCTTCTCAGGCTGGATTGGTTCCTTCGCGTGATGCTTTGTTTGTTGAGGATAAAGATTCTCCTTACGTAAACTTGGTAGTAAGCCGTGAGGACAATAAAAACGAAGAAAAAGTAAAACAGTTTTTACAAGCTTTTCAATCTCCAGAAGTTGAAGCAGCAGCTCTTAAAGAATTTAAAGGCGGAGCTGTAAAAGGCTGGTAAAAAATAGTTGTATTCTTTTAGTACAATCAAAAAAGCGCTAAATCATTAGATTCAGCGCTTTTTTTATATAAATAATCGAATTAGTAAAAAACAATTTAATCTTCTGCAGCAGCTTTTTTCCTTCCTTCGATATTTGGAAGAAAGCTTGTCAAAATCCCTATTAAAGGCAAAAATGCACAAACTTTAAAAACATACTCAATGCTTGTTGAGTCTGCTAATTTGCCTAATATAGCAGAACCTAATCCGCCCATCCCAAAAGCCAATCCAAAGAAAAGACCTGCTATTAAACCCACTTTTCCAGGAACAAGTTCTGTAGCATAAACCAAGATTGCAGAGAAAGCAGACGATATAATCAAACCAATAATTACAGATAAAATTCCGGTCCAGAAAAGAGAAGCGTATGGCAATAATAAGGTAAAAGGAGCAACGCCTAATATAGAGATCCAAATGATGTATTTTCGACCAAAACGATCTCCTAATGCTCCGCCAAACAATGTTCCGGCAGCAACAGCACCAAGAAAAGCAAAAAGATAAATTTGAGATTCCTGTACAGAGACATGAAATTTATCAATAAGATAAAAAGTATAATAACTGGTCATACTGGCCATATAAAAGTATTTCGAGAAAATTAATACTAATAAAATAACCAACGAAAATATAACTTTTTGTTTTGAAAGTGAATGATGAACTTCCTCAGCTACGGCAGATTTATTTTTAGCTTTAAGATTTAAATGCTCCTGATACCATTTTGCAACACCTGAGAGAATAATAATTCCTACAGCAGCTGCAAGACAAAACCAGATAATATTAAACTGTCCATAAGGCACTACAATAATAGCCGCAAGCAAAGGCCCAATGGCGCTTCCTGCATTTCCTCCTAATTGAAAAATAGATTGTGCCAAACCTCTTTTTCCTCCGGAAGCCATGTGAGCAACCCTTGAAGCTTCGGGATGAAATATAGAAGATCCAACACCAATTAGACTAACGGCAAGTAAAATATTGATAAAACTTGAAGCAACTGCTACAGCTGCCAACCCCAAAAGTGTAAAAACCATGGCAACGGCTAGTGAATAGGGGCGTGGTCTTTTATCAGTATAAAATCCAACAAAAGGTTGTAAAATAGATGCAGTAAGTTGATAAGTCAGGGTGATTAAACCAATTTCGGTAAAGGTCAAATGAAATTTATCTTTTATAATAGGATAAACTGCAGGAACCACAGCCTGAAGCATATCATTAATAAAATGCGTTAAGCTAATAGTAAATAAAATAGAGAAAACAGTTTGCTGGGCCAACTGCTTCGAATGGGTAATGGTGTTTGTTTTCATAATGAATTAAAAAAAAATCAGATCATCTGATGAATTGGAGTAAAAAATTAGTAATTAGTATGTCCTATTATTTTGGCAACAGTATTCCATGTTTTTTTAGGGTCTTTTGCAATGATATTGTCTAAAAGTTGTTCGTGTATTGCGTATGTATCCTGAAATATTTTCGTGTTAGGATAGATTCTAAGAAACTCCTTTTTTAAATGTTTCGATACAGATTTATATAAATCGGCCAAAATTTCATTTTTTGATGCTTGAGCAATCGCGATATGAAATTGTATATCCGCTTTGACACATTCTTCGAGTAAACCTTCATTGGCCGTTTTCATTCTATCGGCCAAATGCTGTTTCATGGCAATGATATCCTCTTCTGTTCGGTTAATGGCCGCTTTTTCAGCAATTTTCAGCTCTAGTAATTGTCTTACTTCATCTAAATCCTCAAGACTTGCACGCTTTAATCGCTGGTCCATTGGCTCTTGTATGCTGGTCACTTCCTGAACAAAAGTACCGACCCCTTGCTGAATCCGGAGCAAACCTGAATTAGCGAGTAGCTTCATCGCTTCTCTTATCGAGGATCTTCCAACACCAAAACTCTTCATCAATTCTGCTTCAATAGGCAATTTCTCGTTGATCTTATAATGACCAAGAGATATTTGCTCCTGTAATTTTGAAGCAACTTCTTCTGCGAGAGATTTTTTATTGATTAATGTCATAATTGAGTTATCATATCATCTGATGAATGCAAAAGTATAAAAAAAATTTAAATAACCGCTAAGAGCTCAAAATTTTTAAGTGCAAAGTTTTTTTACCGCAGAGAACACCAAGGGAGAAAACACAAAGTAACACAAGTTTTTAATTCTCTGTAAAAATCTCTGTGTCCTCTGTGGTTAAATAAAAATTTGCGATAATTTGTGACTCGAGCGATAGCGAATAGGCGAAGCAAATTTGTATTTAAAAAAAATACAATATAGACTTTGCGTCCTTGCGCCTTTGAGATTATTTCAGCCCAGTAAAAAAATCCTCGCATTCTTTGCGGTTAAGTACTTAACAAATCTTATAATGGTATAACTTTTCCCATAAATTATATAATAGTTTTTGTTTTATTTTTAAGATTTTTGATTTATTCTAATTATAAAAATCCCAAAACTATGAGAAATATTAACCAGATTGCTATTGTTTCGAGTATGCTAATCACCTTATTGAGCTGCTCTAGTGATAAAGATGTCGATGTAAATCCAGGCACCACTACCAATCCTGTTGAAGGAAATGCTGCCAATACAACTTATAAACCTGCTTTTGCAGGACAAACCAGAGTTAGCGGTGTGCAAACCAATACACCATATGAGGGAGTTGCTATTGCTACAGGGCTAAGCAGTCCATGGGGAATTAAAAGTCTTCCTGACGGAAGATTATTGATTACCGAAAAAACAGGAACGATGCGTATTGCTACAACAGCCGGAGTTTTGAGTACTCCAATTACAGGTATTCCTACTGTTAATGCTGCTAATCAGGGAGGTTTATTAGGTTTAACTATCGATCCTGATTTTACAACAAACAGAATGATTTACTGGGTATATGCCGAAGCGACAACAGGCGGAAATAATACCGCTGTAGCGAAAGGAAAACTTTCAGCCGATGAAAAAACCATCGAAGGAGCAACGGTAATTTACAGAGCAAAACCGGCCAATGCAAGTACGCTTCATTATGGCGGACGTATTCTTTTTGATAAATCTGGTTTTCTTGTAGTAAGTACCGGAGAACGTTCTGTATTAGAAACAAGACCATTGGCACAATCTGTTGCATCAGGTTTAGGAAAAGTAGTTCGATTAACAAAAGAAGGTCAGCCTGCAAGTGGAAATCCTACTTTTACAGGAACGGGAGCTTTACCTGAATTATATACTATCGGACACAGAAATCCGCAAGGTTTGGCACTTAATCCTAATACAGGAGAAATTTGGTTGTCAGAACATGGACCACGCGGAGGTGACGAAATCAATCGCCTTAAAGCGGGTTCAAATTACGGATGGCCAACAATTACGTACGGAATTGAATATAGCGGAGAAAAAGTAGGAGCAGGAATTCAGCAGCAAGATGGTTTAGAGCAACCAGTTTACTATTGGGATCCGGTAGTTTCACCAAGTGGAATGACGTTCTACACAGGAAATCGCGTTCCGGAGTGGCAAAATAACCTATTCATAGGCGCTTTAAGCGGAATGCACATTGTACGTCTTGCTATAAAAGACAATAAAGTGATTGGCGAAGAAAGACTTTTGGCTTCGGAAAACCAACGTTTTAGAGATGTAACACAAGGAAATGACGGTGCATTATACGCTGTTACAGATGCAGGAAAACTTTATAAAATTGATAAAAAATAAATTGAAGAAGAATATAGAGGAAAGAAAATAGAGTCAAGAGAATAGACTGTAGAATGATAAGATAATGGCGCTGTATGGCGCCATTTTTTTGTTATGGGTAAATGGTTAACTATATTTGGTATGGATTAAAGCAAAAAGAATTGAAGAATAAAATTACAACATACTCACTCGAGGATCATAAAAGTTTGTTTAATGCCGACAATAATAAAGACTACTTTTATATTCAGGCAAAAGGTCATCCCTATATAAGTGAACCTTACCGGGCAGAAAGTTATGCAATAGAATTTCTTCGAAAAGGGAGTATTGTAATGCAAACGAAACTAAAGAAAATGGTGATTCATGCTCCCGCAATACTCACGCTAGGCCCTTCGGTAATTAGAAGTTTTACAAAAGACAGTGACGAAATTTTAATCGATATTATTTTTTTCAAATCACCATTTTTTCTGCACAATCAGGCCAATGTGTTTTTTCTTTCACAATATGAGTTTTTCGACAATAGTGAAATGCATGTGTTTCATCTGGAGAAAAAAAACAAAGTTAAGTTTGAGCAAATTTTTAGTTTATTAAGACAATCCATCGAACATAATAATGACAATCAACCCTCTATTCTAAGAGCGTATCTTTATATTCTGATTTACGAATTAGATGCTATAAAGCAAACCAATATCAATGGTAGTAAGCAAAATCCCTTGTTCGAAAAATTCAAAGAAATGCTATCCAGAGATTTTTTAAGCCAAAGATCTGTTCAGTATTATGCCGATATTCTGAATGTAACACGCAAATATTTATCAGAAGTAATTAAAAATAATAGCGGTAAAACAGCCAGCGACTGGATCGAAGAAATTGTGATTTTAGAAGCCAAAATATTACTCCAAAACAAAGATTTAACAATCAATCAAATCAGCGATACCTTAAACTTCCCCAATCAATCCGGTTTTGGCAGATTCTTTAAAAAATGCGAAGGAATTTCACCCTTAGAATATCGCAGAAAGAAGGTGTAATTTATAATCTTGTATTTCAAATAATATTGTATCACCATAAAGTTTGTCATCTCGACCGAAGGGAGAGATCACACTCGTAAATCGACAAAGATTGGTGAGTTTCTTGGCGGAATTTCTAGCGCGATGTCTCCCTTCGGTCGAAATGACACAAAAAGATGGGTAAATAAACCCAACCGCCTTTTCGAACAAAATACAAGACATTTAGCTCTTTTCTAATCCATCAAATCATCTCAACTTTGCACTATCATAAAAAATAAAAGATATGTCAAAAATTGCAAAATTCGTAGTAATCATAAATGATAATGTAATCTGGATGCAAGAGAAAGCCCTGAAATTCTATTCGGATTTATTTGGAGCAAAGAAAGAAATCGGAGAGAAGTATGCAAGTGAAAACCTCTCAAGTCAGAAATTATTCAAAATACAGAATGATTTTTCGGTCGAAATGCTTATGGTTTATGAAGGCGAAAATCCGTTGTCTTTCATGAAACTGAATTCATCCCGACTTTCGAATCAAAATTTGGATGCCAATAAACCAATGGGAGTAGATCATATTGTTTACTTTAATCCAGAGGATATAACAGTACTTTTTAAACGTGCCGAAGAAGTGGCTTTGCAGAGAAGATACGATTTAATTTGGGCAAAAGCTTTTGAAATTAATACTGTACTAATAGAGACATTGAAGTCTTTGGGTTACGAAGAATTCAATTACGAAAGTGATACCACTCGCGACACCAATCAAAAACAGCTTTACTTTAAGAAATCAGTTTAAATTAATTCTAATAACTTCATCATTTGCAATAGCATATACAATATCGTTTTGCTGGGGTTTTAAAATATGTTTTCCTGTAAATTCACCAAAAGCGGCCAGAATCATTTGATTTTCTTTTTGAAAGAAACACGGTAATTTTAAAAATTGAGCGCCAAAACCACGCAGCATAATTCCGGGATGAATATGCCCCGAAAAATTAAAGAAACCTTCTTTTATGGTGGGATGATGCGTGAGTAAAAAGTCATCAATTTCAAGGGATTCTACAACCTCGATATTAAGTTTGAGATAATTTTTTTTATCAATTATATCGTGATTTCCGGCAATCAGGATAATGGTATTAGTGCAGCATTTTACCCATTCTTCGAATAAATCCCATTCGGTATTTTTAGAACTATGAAATAAATCGCCCAGAAAAATAATTTTTTCAGGTTTAAAGTTTTCCACGATATTGGTTAAACGTTTAAAATTTTCGGAAACCACATTATTGGGAATCGCCACGCCGTGTTTTCTGAAATGAGATACTTTCCCTAAATGCACATCAGAAATGAGAAGCAATTTTCTGGTTTCCCAAAATAAAGCCCCACTCGGATGCAATGTAAAGGTCTGATTTTGTATGGTAATCGTCATAAATATTTACTTCATATACGAAGCCGTCATTTTTTTAATTCGTTCTGCTAATGTCTCGCTGGATAATTTTTCACGTAATCTGTCTGTGATTAACGGAAAACTAAAAGGTGTTGGTTTCAAACACGATTTCCAGATGATTTCCTGATTGTTTATTCGTTCCAAAGCCATAATCAAACGACCTTCTTCCAGCTGATGTTCAAAGGTTTCGCGATATGCTTGCTGAAACAATAAGTTATCAGGTTCGTAATCCCTAAAAACTTCAAACAACAATTGAGAACCGCTTTGCAAATGTTTTGTTTTGACCATTTTACCCGGAAAACCAGTAAAAACCAAACCTGCAATGACAGCAATATCCCTGAATTTCCGTCTCGCCATTTCAGTCGCATTCAAACTTTTTTGCAAATCATGATGTACATATTCTGTCGAAAATAAATTGTTATCCAGAACATTCTGCATATCAATTTCCTGATCAGAAAGTAATTCGAATCCGTAATCATTATAAGCCAAAGAAAAACTAATAGGCAACAATAAACTAATTCTATAAGCCAGTAAACTTGCCAGGGCTTCATGTACAAAACGCCCTTCAAAAGGATAAAAAATAGCATGATAACCTTCTCTCGTTTTAAAAGTTTCAATCAAAAACTGATTATCTCCTGGAACGATAGATTCTTTTCTTTGTCTCGCGAATAAAGGTTGTAATGCCTTTAATTCAGGCGATAAATCATCGGTATTGGCACGATACAATTCTTGCCGCAACAATTCGCTCATTTGAGCCGAAAGCGCCATTCGGCCACCCATCCAGCTTACTACTTTAGATTTCTTTTTAGGATCAGCCTTTCGAACCAAAACCTGCATATTTCTTATTCGGAACAATTCGAGTTGTTTTCCTGCAAAGATAAAAGTATCGCCCGGTTTTAATTTTGAAACAAACCATTCCTCGATAGTCCCAATATAACCGCCGCTCATGAATTTTACGTTTACAACAGCATCGCCCACAATAGTTCCTATTTGCATTCGATGATGCATCGCAATTAATCTACTGTTGATTTTAAAACGTCCGTCTTCATCAACTTCTACTTTTTTATATTCATCATATGCTTGTAAACTTTGACTTCCGTTAGTGATGAAATTCAGTATCCAGTTCCAGTTTTCTTCTGTAATAGCCTGATAACAAAAAGTTCCTTTTACTTCTTTAAAAATTTCGTCAGGAAGAAATCCATCCGAAACTGCTAAAGTATTAAGGTATTGTACCAAAACGTCCCAACTGTTTAAATACGGAACACGATCTTCGATGACATTCTCTTCAACTGCTTTTTTTAGTGCCGAAGCTTCGATCAATTCGATAGCATGTGTTGCCAGAAAATAAATCACACTTTCTTTTCCCGGTTGGTGTCCGCTTCGTCCGGCTCTTTGCAAAAAACGCGCAACACCTTTTGGTCCGCCAACCTGAATAATAGTTTCTACAGGAGCAAAATCAACACCCAGATCCAGACTCGAGGTACAAACCACGACTTTTAGTTCTTCATCTCTAATAGCCTGTTCGACCCAAAGTCTTGTTTCGCGATTAATACTTCCGTGATGCATCGCCATTTCTCCGGCAAACTCAGGATATTTTTCGAGCAAACGCTGAAACCAGATTTCACAAGCTGACCGTACATTGGTAAAAATCAAAGTCGTTTTGCTTGCTTTTATAATTTTTGCGACTTCATCAATCAAATGCAAGCCCATGTGTCCACGCCAAGGATAGGTTTCCATTTTATCCGGAATAATCGAAATGACTTTTATTTTTTTATGAATCTGAGCCTTTACCAAAACCGAATTATGATACGCTTCTGAATCCACTCCCAATAGAACTTCCTGTGCTTGTTGCAGATTCCCAATCGTAGCAGAGATTCCCCAAATACGCATTTTGGGCGCAATCGCTTTGAGTCGGGACAAACCAAGTTCAGTTTGTACCCCACGTTTTGTACCTAATAATTCATGCCATTCGTCAATAACAATTGCGGTACAATTGCTAAAGATTTTATCGTAGCCTTTGGTGGCTAAAAGCAATTGCAAACTCTCTGGAGTCGTGACCAATAAATCAGGCATTTTCCCTTTTTGTTTGGCTCTCTCGCTGGCTGATGTGTCTCCGGAACGAATACCAATAGTCATTTTTGTTCCCAAATCATTAACCACTCTTTCCGCAGCTTGTTTGATTTCAACTGAAAGAGAACGCAAAGGTGTAATCCAGATTGCTTTAAGTCCAGGTGTATGTTTGGTTTTATAATTTGGATTGTCTTTTATGTAGTTCAAAACAATAGGGAGCCAGAGTGCGTAGGTTTTTCCGCTTCCGGTTGGAGCGTTGAGTAAGCCGTTTTTTCCTTGCAAAAAAGCAGTCCAGGTCTGAGTCTGAAACGCAAACGGTTTCCATCCCTGATTGTGAAACCAGTCATTTGCTACCGCAAAAAGTTGCTCTCTGTTCATTTATTATTTTTTTAAACCCTTATTTTTTTTACCATTAAGATATTAAGGTTCATTAAGTTTTACTGTGCGAAAGAAAATTAAGTAATCGGTTTTTAAATTAAGCCCCAGCGGGACGTCATATTTATAGAAATTTATAGATTTATTAGTAGGGCCCCATAGGGGTGACATATTATGCATCAACTAAAAAATTATATATCGCTCCTCTGGAGCTTTAAAATTATCCTATAAAAATCCGTGCCCAATCCGTGTTTTCGCTTGCGAATAGGTATCATCCGTGTGCCATTTACGGGTAATATAACAATCCTATAAAATCATACTCTTCAAATCTTCAATAGAATTGGCGTCATCGATTTTTTTATCATGTCGCCATCTCAAAATCCTCGGAAATCGTGTTGCAATGCCGCTTTTATGCCTTTTTGAAAGCGCAATTCCTTCAAAACCAATTTCGAAAACCAATTGAGGGGTTACACTTCGAACAGGACCAAATCGTTCCAGCGTATTCTTTTTAATCCAATCATCCACCATTCTAAATTCCGCATCTGTTAAACCGGAATAGGCTTTCGCAAATGTGACCAATTCACGTTTGTTATTTTCGTTATTTTGCCATAAGGCAAAAGTATAATCGGTAAATAAATTCGAACGTCGTCCGTGACCGCGCATGGCGTAGGTGAGGACGGCATCAATCACTAAAGGTTCAATTTTCCATTTCCACCAATCGCCTTTTTTTCTTCCTACGAGGTAAGGCGAATCTTTTCGTTTGATCATCAAACCCTCGCTTTTCATTTCGCGGGAACGCAATCTTTCTTCTTTCAATTCTTGCCAGGTTGAAAATTTCACCCTTTCTGAAAGTTGCAGCGGAATATCATGGTGTTTGATATCTTCATACAATTTCTCCAATACTATACGTCTTTCTTCAAAAGGAAGATTCCGAATATCCTGACCTTTCCATTCTAATAAATCGTAGGCTTTTATAATTACAGGGGATTTTTTAAGGATCGCAGCCGAAACTGTTTTTCGTCCAATTCGCGTTTGCAGATCATTAAAAGTTCCAATTTCGTTTTCTATGTACGGAAGAATTTCTCCGTCGATAACTGTTCCGTCAGGAATAATTCCGATGAAAGAAGCGAACTCAGGATATTTATCGGTTACCAATTCTTCTCCGCGGCTCCAGATAAAAATTTCATTATCACGAATAATAGTTTGAGACCGAATTCCGTCCCATTTGTGCTCCGCGCTCCAATCGTTAGGATCTCCAAGATTGCAGGGTTCGCCTTCGATAGGATAAGCCAGGTAAAACGGAAAAGGTTTCGATAAATAATCGCTGTTTTGTTCGTCTAAAATTAATTCCTGAAACGTAATTGTATTCGGATTCCAGTCGCCCATTAATTTATGTGCCAGGGAATCTTCATCAATGTTTTCGGCTTTAGAAAGTGCGCGCGTCATTAATTTTTGGCTTACGCCGATTCTGAAACTTCCGGTAATTAATTTAGTGAAAACAAAACGTTCATAATAATTGAGTGCCAGCCAGTTTTTGTGCAGATATTCTTTTTTTTCGATATCTGTTTTCTTTTTCAGGGCAATAATTTCCTGAAGATATTCGGTTAAACTTTTATCAGAATGTTCTTTTGTAGTGGGAATCACCAGTGCAATGGTTTCGGCAAGATCACCCACAATATGGTAACTTTCCTCAAACAGCCAAAGCGGAATATTAGCCAGTTCATTTGCCCATAATCGCAATAAAGTGGTATTTACAGGCCTTGGCGGACGACGATGCGAAAGAATGGCAATCGTCCAGACTTTATCTTCATTACTGGCATTGATGAAATATTTGGTCAAAGCATCCACTTTTACCGAAGTTTTATTAGAACTGTCTAGCGCTTTTATTAGTTCGGCAAAGTTTTTCATTTTTTCTTGTTTTTTTAAAGAGAGGAAAGATGCAAGAGACAAGAAACATTACTGAAGATTCAAGAGAGAAAACGAACGGATTAAAAGTATTCTCTTCCTTCTAGCTTCTTGGCTCTTTAATCTATTCTCTATATTCTTTATTCTATTTTCTCTGTCTCAATTTCTTCCTCAACATCTTTCTTAGAATCCATTTCCCCCAATTCCCCTTCATATTGTGTGTGAGCCGTTCTTGCATCGTAACCAATTTCCTGAAGGTATTTTGAGAATATATCCGAATATCCATGGGTGCAAATTACCTTTTCGGCTCCGGTGGCTTTAATGCTTTCGAGTAAACCTGTCCAGTCGCAATGATCGCTTAAAACAAAACCTCTGTCTACGGCACGTCGGCGTCTGGCACCGCGAAAAATCATCCATCCGCTGGCAGAGCCTGTAACAAACGGAGTCATTTTTCTGATCCATGTCGAGCCGTGTGCACTTGGCGGAGCAAGGACAATGCTGCCCAATAAATCTTCTTTTTTAGTTTCTGATGTTACTCTTATTGTGGCTGGAAAATCTACCAATGGTCGTAAAACTTCGGTCATATTTTCGATCGCTCCATGGGTATATATTTTTCCGATATTAGGATCCAGGTATTTTAATAAACGTTGTGCTTTTCCTAGCGAATAGCCAAAGAGAACAGACGTTTTTCCTTCGGCACGATTTTCTGCCCACCAATTATTGATATCGGTCATAACTTCGGCCTGAGGAGTCCATTTAAAAGCAGGTAATCCAAAAGTACATTCGGTTATAAACGAATTGCATTTTACCACTTCGTATGGCACAGAGATCCCGTCGTCTTCGGTTTTATAATCTCCGGTAAAAACCCATACTTCGCCTTTGTATTCTACGCGTATTTGTGCAGAACCAATAACGTGGCCGGCAGGATGCAGCGAAAATTTTACACCATTTACGATAAACGTTTCGTTCCAGTTTTTTCCGGTAACCTTGATATCGCCCAAACGGTGTTTTATGATAGGCACATTGTCATAATGTGTAATGTAATTTTTGTGTCCCCAACGCGCATGATCAGCATGTCCGTGTGTAATGATGGCGTTGGTAACCGGACGCCACGGATCGAGGTATACATCGGCCTGCTGGCAATATATTCCTTTGTCATTGAAAGCTAATAGTGGGACTTTCATAACCTGATTAAGCTATTTGAGCAATTCTTGCACTTTTATACAAGGGATAGGTATGCATAAAATCAGATACGCCATCTTTCATAGTCTCGAAAGATTTTCCGTAAAAATACAATGCAGTAGTAGCATTTCCTTTCCAATGTCTTTCCTGAGACGTACTGGTTAATTTCGAAATTTCTGACTGTACGAAATCAACATTATAATCTTCGTGATTTTTTTCGTGATTATTTTCTCCATCAAAATAAATGGCGATTCCTTCATTTTTACCAAACGGAATTTCCTGATGTGTTTTTTCGATTATAATTTTTGATCCTTTTGGAGCGCCGCAAATTTCGACAAAATTGATTATGTCGTTTAAAACTGCTGTGCTAATCTCATCTTTATGAAATTTTACATGAATATCACAAAAGATGATTTCTCCGGGCTCTTCTTTAAGTATTCCGCCACCGGAAATTTCACCATAATTATTGTCCGTCAAGAAATCATGTAAAGGCAACATATAAAGGTTTCTTCGGTCTAATGGTGAGACTTTATCATTAATCTGAATTACAATATCGTACGGATTTTGAATAGATTCGTCGCTTTCGAATAAATTGGATATAAATTGTAGTAACATAGCAATTAAGGTGTTAGTGATAAAATAATATACTCAAAGTTACAAACTGAGGTGAGTTGAGATTTTATACTTTTTTCCGTAAATGTTACATGATTTCTAATGGGAATAGAGAATAAAGAATATATAGTATCGAATTATACTTTGCAACCTGCTAATGATTTAAACACAAGGATGTAAGGAATTTTAGTTTTATACAAAATAGTGACAATCATTGTCATTCCGAGGAACGAGGAATCTTCGAAAGTAACTCCGTTTCAGCAAGTCAATCTTTGTCGAGCTTCTGACGGGGATTTCTCTCCCGAAACTTCGGGATCGAAATGACAAAAATGCGCAGGGCAATGAAAAACTTTGTGATAAAACAATATTATAAAAATGATTGCTCTAGCCCCGATAGAATTGGAAATCCTTTTGTAGTGGTGCTCGCTACAAAAGATTGTAACGGATTGCTTCGCCAGTTCGTATTTTCAGGCTCGGGTGCGGGGATTAGCTCCTGAAGAATATTCTAATAAAAACAATTACAATATACCATCAAGGGTACTAACCAGTTCTTGAAAATTATTAGGCTTTGTAAATATTTGTACCGAACTAAATTCGTTCGTTAGCTTTTTTAAAGTTTCATGTGAATGCGATGAATACACCACCACCTGAATTTTACTAAGTTCAGGAATGTTTCTTAGTTCCTGTATAAATTCGGCTCCGCTTAGATAAGGCATTTGCATATCCAGAAATATAAAGTCAGGTAAAACTGTTGCTGCTTTTAGATTATTTAATGCTTCGAGAGAATTATTGGAGATTGTAGTGAGTATATTTTTGTTTAATGAAGCAATCGCAGCGATAAAAAGTTCGCAGTCATCTTCGTCATCATCTACTAATAAAATTACTGTATTTTTCATTCCATGAAATTATTTTAAAATCCGGACTTGAAGGTTATATAATTTTCGAGTGATGTTACATAATATGAATGTTAATCTTCAACAAGACAAATCTCAAAAGTAGTTTTACTCTCTTCGTTATTATGCGAGATATAACCACCATGGGCTTCGATAATATTTTTAGATAACGTCAGGCCAATTCCTGCGCCTTCTTGTCTTGTGGTAAAGAAAGGCAGGAATATTTTGTTTTCTATTTCTTTTTCTATTCCGTTTCCGGTGTCGGTTATTTTAATGAAGATTCGGTTTTCTTTGGCTTCCGCCGAAATTATAATCTGGTTTTGTGAAGCATCTTTTAGCGCATAAAAACTATTGGTTAGCAGATTAATTAATACCTGTTCTATTTGTTGAGAATCTACGTTTATGAATCGTTTGAAAGTAATATGGTTAACGACTTCTATATTTTTTTCTTTAAACAAAGGATTCATAACCTGAAGGCAGTTATCGATCAAATGCTGCAGTTCTATTTTTTCTTTTTTAGGAGAAGGCAGCATGGCGAGTTTTCGATAGCCTTCGACAAACTTTTGCAAATGGTCACTTCGCCTTAACATAGTGCTTACGCTGTTTTTTACATCTTCAAGATCTTCATCTGACATTGAATCCTGCTCAACCAAATCCTGTAAATTCTGGCAAATAGAACGAATAGGGGTAATGGAGTTTAAGAGTTCATGCGAGATTACTTTCATCAAATTGACCCAGGCTTCTTTCTCTTTTTTCTCTACCACATTCTGGATTGAGTCTAATAAAACAATAAAATAATCCAATTCGAAAATCTCGGTTCTCGAAGCCTGCAAAACAAAGGTTTGATTGCTTTGTCCATTAACACTAATTTCTATAGATGTTTTTATTTCCTGAAAATTATCTTGTTCGATAATCTCGCATAAGGCTGGTAATTGGTTTTTAAGGTATTTCCATTTGGATACTTTTGGAACATTAAAATGTGTCGAAAAGTAGTTATTCATTAAAAAAATATTCCAATCGTTATCTTGCTTTTGCAGAATTATAATTCCGGTTTCAATATTGTTAAGAATAGAGCGGTAAATAATATCTTTCGAAATCTGCTCATTTTCTTTGGCTTTCAATGAGCTGTACAAACGAAATAGATCTGTATAATTATCATTTAATTTATGTTTTGAAAAATCGGAACTAAAATCATTTTGTAAAATTGAAGCGATTGTTTTATTGTAAATCAAAACAAAATTGCGAACATAAAAATACATTTCCCTGATTAACAGAAAAACAATAAAAAGTCCGAATACGCCTGTAAACAAAAGTTCTTTTTTAAAGAAGAAAATAGAAACTTCGATCGCTGCGACAATTATAATTAATCTCAGAAATAGTAGTTTGTATGTTTGTAAGGATCGTAACATATTTTAAGAATTAAAAATTCAGAATTCAGAACTAAAAGTTTTTGACATTATAATTTTTCTCTTTGACATGTGATTAAAAGTCATCGGTTTTAATGTTAATATTATATTTTTCTAAACGGCGGTACAAAGAACCTCTTGATAATCCCAATTCTTCGGCAGTTTTGCTGATATTGTTATTGTTTTTAAGTAATGCTTTTTCAACCGCAGCTTTTTCTACAGAGGAAAGCTGAATATCATCGTGATTTTCTTCGTAAGCTGTTATGGTTTCGAGATCTAAATCAGCAAGCGTAATTTTATTGTTCTCACACAGAATTACGGCGCGTTCGATCTTATTTTCCATTTCTCGGATGTTTCCGTTCCAGGCGTGTTTTTCGATTTGTTGCGTCACTTTTTTATCAAAAGTAATTTCGTCCCTGCCGTATTTTCCGATCATTTTACCTAATAAATAGTCGGCTAACGGGATTTTATCTTCGTTACGTTCTCTTAACGGGGGCAAAATAATTTCCATGGTATTAATACGATAATACAAATCTTCCCTGAAATTTTTTTCTGCAACTTCTAATTTCAGGTTTAAATTGGTTGCTGTAATAATACGCACATTTAAAGGCCTTGCTTTTGTTTCGCCTAATCTCGTTACAGTTTTGGTTTGTATAACCTGCAGCAATTTAGATTGCAAATGCAGCGGAACATTACCAATTTCATCCAGAAAAATAGTGCCGTTTTGCGCCATTTCAAAACGTCCTGGCGTATCAACTTTGGCATCGGTAAAAGCGCCTTTTGCATAACCGAATAATTCACTTTCGAAAATATTAGAGTTTAAAGATCCCAAATCAACAGCAATAAAAGGATTGTTTTTTCTTTGGGATTGTTTGTAGATATGATGTGCCAGAACAAATTTCCCTGTTCCGTTTTCACCCAGAATCAGAACATTAGCATCGGTTTTAGCTACTTTATCGGCAAGGGAATACGCTTTTTTTATAATCTCTGAAGTTCCAATAAAAAAGTCATTTTCAATTTCGATATTTTTTTCCTTCTTCTGTTCTTTGCGCGATTTGTCAACGGCTTGTTTTACAGATTCCAGAAGTTTTTTATTTTCCCAGGGTTTTAAGATATAATCAAAAGCACCATTTTTTAAACCTTCAACCGCCGTTTCGACTTTACCAAAAGCCGTCATTAAAATCACAACAGTTTTGGGCGAAAGTGTTTTTATTTCTTTCAATAAATACAAACCTTCTCTTCCGTCTTCAAAACCTATTCGATAATTCATGTCGAGCAAAACGACATCAATGCTTTTTTTCGACAACAATTCGACAATATTTTTTGGATTATTAAGGGTATAAATGTCTTCAAAATACTTTTTCAGGTACACTTTCGATGCAAAAAGGATGTCTTCCTGATCGTCTATGATTAAAATTGAGGCATTTGTCTTTTTCATTGTTGTTCGGTTTTGGACGAAAGCTGTCCAATTATGGACACTTTGTATTGCTGTAAAAAAATAATAATTTAGAAATTAGATAGTTGCAAATCTTAAATTTTTGGCATGAAAATCACAATTAGATTATCAAATCATCAAGTATGAGAATCAATATTGCTGGTAAATGTAACAAAAATAGATATTTATAGATTATCTTATCAATTATCTTAATTTAGGATCTGTTTTTTACTTCGGCAATAAAATTCTCAGTAAGAAAAACAAACATCAAAAATCAAATTAGTTATGATTAAAATTAAAAAGCTTTCTAAAATTTTTAGAACCGAAGAAGTAGAAACAAATGCCTTAAGCGAAATTTCATTAACTATAAACCAGGGTGATTTTGTATCGATCATGGGGCCTTCGGGAAGTGGAAAATCAACTTTATTGAATATCATAGGATTATTAGACAGCGCTTCTGGAGGAAGTTATGAATTGCTAGGCCAGGAAATGATTGGCCTGAAAGAGAAATTCAAATCGAAAGCCAGAAAAGAAAACATTGGTTTTATATTTCAGAATTTTAATTTAATTGACGAATTATCTGTTTTTGATAATATCGAATTGCCATTGATTTACAATAATGTTCCGTCATCAGAAAGAAAGAAAAAAGTAGAGGAAATCTCGAAGATATTAGGTATTTCGCATCGTTTGAAACATTATCCGCAGCAACTTTCAGGAGGTCAGCAACAACGTGTAGCGGTTGCAAGAGCTTTAATCAATGATCCGGCGATTATTCTTGCCGATGAGCCTACAGGAAATCTGGACAGTAAAAACGGAAATGAAGTAATGGAATTATTAACAGATCTTCATGCCAGCGGAGCGACAATCCTGATGGTAACACATTCTGATTATGACGCTTCGTTTTCTCAAAGAACTATTTTAATGAAAGACGGAGTGATTCTTTCGGAGAAAATGAACCATAGAAATGTAGATGTTTTGGTAACTAATTCAATAAACTAAATCATGCTAAAAAACTGGATCAACATATTTATTTATCATATCAAAAACAATAAGGTTTTTACAGCCCTGAATGTTTTAGGGTTGAGTATTGGAATTGCAGGTTTAATTTTTGCAATTTTGTATTGGAACGACGAACAGAGTTATGACCAATGGAATCCCAATAAAGACAATATATTTTTGGTTGCCAATCAAATGGATGCGACTACCTATTGGGCTTCGAGTTCAGCACCTATAGGATCTACTATAAAAGATGCAAGCCCTGAAGTAGCATCTTACTGTTATTTAAGCGGTAACTATAATAATGATATTATTCGCTTTAGTAATAAAAAAGTGCAGTCTGATAGGATAATTGCAGCACAAAAAAACTTCTTTGATTATTTCCCTTATCAATTTATAGAAGGAAGTGCAAAAAATGCATTACCTGATCTCAACAGTATTTGTTTGTCGCAAGATTTGGCTGTTCAGCTTTTTGGAAATGAAACTGCTTTAGGCAAACAAATCGTGTTGCAGGGTAAAAAACTAATTGTAAGAGGTGTTTATAAACTTGATAAAAAATCAATTTGTAATCCTTCGTGCGTAGTTAATTTTATAGATGCAAGAATAAAAGAGACCATTCAGCAATGGGGTAATTTTCAATTTGTTCTGTTATTAAAATTAAAAAATCCTAATGGACAGCAACAAGTGATTCAAAATCTTGAAAAAATATATTTTGAAAACATGACAGCTCGTTTTGCAAAAGATCAGGGCATTAAACCAGAAGAATTTATTAAAAAATATGGTCAGATAAAACCAGGTTTAGAGTCATTGGCATCTATTCGATTACATACCAAAACCGGTGGAGTGATAGAAGCAAACGGTAATCTTCAATTTTTGCTTATCATGGTTGGCTTATCTGTTTTAATTCTAATTCTATCCATTGTAAATTATGTTAACTCAGCTACGGCAAATGCAGTAAAGAGAGCAAAAGAAGTTGGAGTTCGCAAAATTATAGGCGCTTCTAAATTTTCCATTATTCAACAATTTATTTTTGAAACCGCTATCATTTCGTTGCTTTCAATTTTAATAGCATTGGTTATTGTCGAAGTCTCTTTACCGTACTATAATGTTTTTTTGGAAAAAACACTTGTATTACAAAGCGGACAGTTTTATATCCAGCTTGTTGCTATATTTTTTATAACCGTAATATTGGCGGGGATACTTCCTGCAGTTTATGTTTCTAATTTTGAATCACTAAAAGTATTAAAAGGAAACTTTGGTAGAAGTAAAAGCGGTATCTGGCTTAGAAACGGTATGCTTATTTTTCAATTTGCTGTAGCTGCTTTCTTTATTGTTGGATCTTATATTGTGTATGAGCAAATAGAGCTTATGAACTCAAAAGATTTAGGGTTTAGCGGAAAACAAATTCTCAATATCTCCTACAGAAATATTTACGGCGAAGCAATAACGGATAAAGATCAATTTGCCCGATACAACATTATTAAAAGCCAATTGCAGCATATAAAAGGAGTACAGCAAGTTGCAGGAGGTGGTTTTGTTTTTGGAAATGGGGCAAAATCTGTAATATCATATCATTATAAGGATAAAAATATTGACGGAAACAATGTACCAATAGATTTTGGACTGTTGGAAATGATGAAAATAAAAATCATAAAAGGGCGCTATTTGAGTCCAAAATTTGCACAGGATACTGTTGCTTCGATGCTCATTAATGAAACTGCCTTAAAACTATTAAATGAAAAAAATCCAATAGGCAAAAAATTGCATTGGAATGGACAAGATGCTATTATTGTTGGGATTGTAAAAGATTTTAATATAGGAAATCCGGGAGAACCAATACCTCCAATGTCTTTTTTCCATTTTAAAACCGTTCCTTGGTTTTCTGGACTTTTGAACAATATTTACATTACAGCCGATCCTAAAACCATGCAGCAAACCATAGCTGATATAGAAAATCTCTGGACAAAAAAAGTAGATACAGAATATCCGTTTTCATATGATTTCGTAGATAAAGAATATAAAAAGTCTTACAGCAGTTATGTAAAACAAAAGAATCTCTTTTCTTTATTGAATGTTGTTGTTATCGTAATTGCACTTTTCGGGTTATTTGCTCTCGCTTCATATTCTATCGAAAGACGCATGAAAGAAATCGCCATTCGAAAAACACTGGGAGCCGAAACAAATGTTTTATTAAAAGAACTTTGCAGGCAATATCTAATCTTTAGTATCATAGGATTTTTAATAGCGTTATTTCCAGCCTACTATTTACTAAATAAATGGTTAGAGAATTTTGCTTACAGGATTACTATTTCTGTTTATCCTTTTATCATTGGGTTTACTGCCTTATTAGCATTAACATTATTAGTGGTACTTACAAGAGCCTATCAAGCAACCAAAATTGATGTTTTGAAATACCTTAAATACGAATAAAGCATAAAATTGAAAACCTCCAAAGTCATTGATTTTGGAGGTTTTAGTTTTAATGAGAGGTTTTTTAATTAACCATGAGCTGCTACAGAGACGTCAGCCCATTCTTCCCAGGTAGCTAATTTTTGTTGGTAAACTTGTTTTGCAAGTGGCAAAGCTACTTTTCCTAAGAATAGGCGTAGAGGAGGATTTTCTGCTTCAACCAGTTTAACAATTGCAGGTACAGTAGCGCTTGCTTGTCCGAAAGTGTCGGGATCATGTCCTTCTGCTATTGCTTTTTTAAGCCCATCATAAGCATCAATACTTTTACTATTGAAACCGTTACCCCAAATGTCAGTAAAATAACCATTTGGCTCAACCAAAGTTACATTGATTCCAAATTGTTTTACTTCCTGAGATAATGTTTCTGTAAGACCTTCCACAGCAAATTTAGAGGCATTGTAAAGACCTAAATTAGGTAAAGTTGCGATTCCTAAAATAGAAGAAACTTGAATAATATGACCGTTTTTTTGATTTCTCATTATCGGTAAAACAGCCTGAGTTAACCAAAGAGTACCAAAGAAGTTTGTTTCAAATTGTGCTCTTGCTTCTGTTTCGCTGGCTTCTTCGACTGCACCATTTAAGGCATAACCAGCGTTATTAATCAGGATATCAATTGTACCAAAGTGTTGTTTTACTTTTTCTACAACTACAAAGGAATCTTCGCGTTTGTTTACGTCTAATGTTAAAGGCAAAATAGCGTCTCCGTATTGTGCTTTTAAGTCGGCTAGGGTATCAATATTTCGTGCTGTTGCAGCTACCTTGTATCCTTTTGCTAAAAATGCTTCTGCCCAGGCTTTTCCAAATCCTTTTGATGCGCCTGAAATTAAAATTGTTTTTGACATGATTTTAAATTATTAATTGTTAGTTGTGAATTATTAATGATATTTAATTTTGTAATTGATATTGTAATTAATTTTTGACACTGTAATTGTAATTTTAAGTGACCGTTCGGTCATTTTTAGGGTAAAAAAAATTAGAGTGTGTTTTGCTCTATAATTTTTTTTAATGTTTTGGCTATCACTTTCATCTTATCATTATCACCCGACATTCTAGAAATAAGGTGACCGCCTTCCATCATGGCAAACATAACAATGCCAAACTCTTCAGCATTCCACTCCGGTTTAAACTCTCCGTTGGCAATTCCTTTGTTAACACTATTAGCCAATAATTGTTGGTTATAATTGCAGCCTTTATTTATTTTTTCCTTTACAATAGGGTTAGTATCATCGGCCTCGGTACCAAAATTCAGTAACGGACAACCACCGGTAAGGGGAGGATTTATGGCATTACTAAAAAAATCGATATAAGTAAAAAGCTCCTCTTTGGCAGTTTTAGTTTTACTAATTTCTGATACCAGTTTATCACCCAATACTTTTATATTATGATCAACCGCCGCGCACGCCAGAACATCTTTATTTTCAAAATGCACGTACATGCTTCCTTTAGACAATTTGGTCGCTTCCATAATATCACTCATAGCCGTTGCTGCAATTCCTTTTGTATTAAAGATTGGAGCTGCTTTCTCTACGATGAATTGTCTGGTTTCTTCTCCCTTTGTCATGATAGTTTTCATTTTACGAGTACAAATATATGACCGATTGGTCATAAAAACAAACAAATTCGATTTTTTTGTGATAAGTTTCACATTTGACTTAGTTTTAATAGTTGCCACAAGGCATTAAGGCGTAAATTATTTTTTCATTTCACGCAGATTTGGCAGATTGGGGCTGACTCGAAAAAGATTTTTAAATTAAATCAAAGCGAAAAAATAAAATCTGCACCATCAGCTTAAATCTTTTTTAAAGCTGCGTGAAACAAAAAACAACAATTTGTAATGAAATATTATTATTTATGTATTTAACTACGTAGTTTTGTGTTTTTGAATTCTAAAAACATGAAACCACAGATTATTCCCATAGAAAATAAATTCTCAAATGAAGTTGTAGATTTAATTTTAAACATTCAGCAAAAAGAATTTAATGTTGCCATCACAATCGAAGACCAACCGGATTTATTAAACATACAAAACTTCTATTACGCGAGTGGAGGACATTTCTGGGGTGCTTTTATTAATGATGAACTAGTAGGAACAATTGCTTTGGTAAAATTTAGCAATTCTGAAGCTGCGATCAGAAAAATGTTTGTAAAAAAAGAATTCCGTGGAAAAGAGTTTTCTATAGCCCAGAAATTATTAGACACTTTACTGCATTATTGCAACGAAAATCAAATTGATGATTTATATTTGGGAACCATAACAGTATTAGAAGCTGCTTTACGTTTTTATGAAAGAAATCATTTCGTACGAATCCATAAAGAATCGCTTCCGCAGACATTTCCTGTTATGAGTGCCGACAATGTATTTTGTCATTTAAAACTAAAAAAGTAACGATGAATATAATTGATGAATCAGGGATTTTAGCCATTTCGACGCGATTGCAAAGACTTAGTGAGCAGTTGCGAAAAGACGGTGCATTATTTTACAAATCATACGGAATCGACTTTGAACCCAAATGGTTTCCTGTTGTATATACTTTGCATCATAAGGAAGTTTTGGGCGTTGTAGAAATTGCAAACGAGATAGGCTATACACATCCTTCCACCATTAGTTTATTAAAAGAACTCGAAAAACAAAAGCTAATCCGATCCAAAAAAGACAAAGTAGATGAACGAAAAAGATTAATATCACTTACCCCAAAAGGACAGGAATTGATCCTGAAAATGAAACCCGTTTGGGATGTAATGTCAAGCGTTCTTAAAGAAATTGCCGACAATCAAAATAATCTGCTTCAGGCCATTAACGAGGCCGAAAACAAATTAATGCATCAGAGTTTTTTACAAAGAGCAATGCAGTTGAAAAGCAAAGAATAGGGGACAAAGGGTCAGAGAAACAAAGGCTCAAAGGCTCAAAGGTTTTTTCTATTGTCACCCTGAAGTCGATGGGCTTCCCAATTGGAATTTTTAATTTTACTTTTTGGAATTTACCTTTCCAATGTGTTTCCTATGTGCTATTCCCCAATTTATCATTTCGGTTATAATTGGGCCAAAAGATTGGCAATAAGGAGTGGATTCATAAAGAATAGGAACTTTTGCATCGCGATCTTCGGTTCTTTTTACAAGATTGTTCAGTTCCATATCTTTCAGTTCTTTCGATAGCATTCTTGACGTTATCCCCGGAATACTTTGCTGAATTTCTGTAAATCGATGGTTTCCATTACAGATTGAATTGATGATGGGCAATTTCCATTTTCCTCCCAAAACATACAAAGTATCCTGAAGCGCCTTAACTTCTTCTTTCTGATTTCTTTCCATAACAATTTTTAGACTAATATATAAAAACATTTTTTTTCACCATATCAGTGATATAAGAAATTATAAACACTTGCTTAATTAACGTTCCAAATTTAAATGAACTTATATAACTTATGTGGTGGAAAATACCAACATTTAGGTATACTCCATGATACCACTGAAAAAGCAATATGTTTTCCCATTTAAATTTGTACCACTAATTTAAAAACATAAAAAATGGACAATTTAAAAAATAAAGTAGCAATAATAACGGGAGGAAATAGCGGTATTGGCTACGCAACAGCCAAACAACTAAAAGAACAAGGCGCAACTGTAATTATTACCGGAAGAAGAAAAGAAGCAATTGAAAAAGCAGCTTCAGATTTGGGAGTAACAGCAATTGTTGCCGATCAATCCAGTATTTCTGAGATAGAAAATCTGGCTTCAAAAGTAAAAGAAGATTTTGGACAAGTTGATATTCTCTTCATCAATGCGGGAATTGCCGGATTAGGAAACATAGAACAAGCCACAGAAACATTATTCGATAGCATCATAGACGTCAACTTCAAAGGAGCATATTTCACCTTGAGCAGATTTATTCCAATGCTAAGAGACGGAGCATCTGTTGTATTTCTTTCTTCGAATACTGCTAGTATGCCGGGCCCTGGATCATCGATTTATTCTTCGAGTAAAACAGCTTTGAATTCGGTTATGAGATCTGCGGCAGTGGAATTGGCACCAAGAAAAATCAGAGTAAATTCCGTAAGTCCCGGTCCAACAGAAACCGAAGTGATGAACAAAGTAGGTTTGGATACAACTACCGTTAAATCTATTATGGACGTGGTGATAGAAAAGGTTCCGCTAAAACAAATGGGAGCATCGGAAGATGTTGCCAAAATGGTCGCTTACCTAAGTAGCGAGGCTGCTAAATTCATTACCGGAGCCGATTTTATTATGGATGGTGGGATGGTTTTAGCTTAAGGTTCTTATGAGAAACAAAGGAAAAGGCTCAGAGGGATAAAGGTTTTTTTAAAGTTAGTAAGATTTTAAGTCTCTAGGTTTTTTATTTATTCTCATTGCTGGGAAAGTCTTTGGCTCCCCCAAATTGGAATTTGGAATTTATTACTAAGTTTAGGGACTGGAATTTAGTCTTTATTAGGAGCTATTTCCCTCACATCAGGGTTAGGCACTGATTTCCATAAGAAATATCGAAGTTCAAAAAACTTTATCCCTTTGAATCTTAAAAGAATCCTAGCAGCTATAAAAAAACCTTTTGTACCTTTGCCACTCTGAACCTTTGAACCTTTTCCATGGAATACAAAGAAATCCTCCAACAACACATCTCCAAAACCGCTTCGTTAACAGATGATCAATTCGATTATTTCTTTTCGCATTTTAAACCATTATCATTCAAGAAAGGGCAAACAATTATTAGTGCCGGTGACAAAGTCGATTGTGAATATTTTGTAATTTCAGGTTGTTTAAAAGCATTTTTCATCAATGACGAAATCAAGATGTACATCCTGCAATTTGCCATGGCCACTTGGTGGACATCAGATTATACAGCTTTATACAATCAAACCCCTGCAACCATAAATGTAGATTGCATCTCTGATGTCGAATTGCTTTGCCTTTCCAACAGCGACCGCGAAAAATTGTGCAATGAATTTCATCAAATCGAACATTTTTTCCGTTGGAGAACCAACAAAGGATATATCGCTTCCCAAAAGCGACTTTTGTCTTTCATGAATAACAATGTTAAAACCCGTTACGAAGAACTTCTGGCATTATATCCACAACTTTACAATTTAGTTCCCAAACACTTAATTGCAGCCTATCTGGGAGTTTCAAGAGAAACCCTAAGTAGATTATACAATTCATAAAGTTTTTTAGTCACAGATTTACAGGATTAAAATGATTTTTTAATTTGAAGTTTCCGCGTAGTTTATCATCTCGATGAAGGAAAGATAACATTACATACCCCACAATCATAATCGCCAATATTTTTAGAGCTACTTGCGGATAGCCCTCGTTGCTCGAGATGACAAAATGTGAATAAAGCGATTTGCGTGAAACAAAAACTTTGAGCCTCTGGTCCATTGTGTGATTAAAAGATCCGCATTAAATAAAAAACCTTTGCGACTTCGGACCTTTGCGAGATTAAAAAAGAATCACGATAAAAAAAATCTGTTTAAATCTCATAAAACCTGCGTGAAACGAAAACTTTGAACCTTTGTTCCTTTGCACGTTAAAAAAAGATTGTGATCTACATCACGTAACCAATTTCCATACTCAGCGTTCCTTTGTACTGTACTTTTAAATACAATAAAAATGGAAACAACAAATTTTAATATCGTAAGTGCAAAAAGCAACATCGATTGGACTGGTAGAAAAGTTACCGGTGCACATAATGGTACAATTGGTATCAAAGAAGGTCATTTTATTTTGAATGACGGAAAAATAAATGGTGGAAATATTGTCATCAATACCGCCTCAATAAAAATTCTGGATGTTACAGATCCCGATACAAATGCACAATTTGCAGGACATTTGGCATCAGATGATTTTTTCTCGATCGAAAAATTCCCAACGGCAACATTTGACATTCTTTCGGTAAAAGAAATTTCAAATGGTAAATATTATCTTGAAGGGAATCTTACTATAAAAGACATCACACACCTTACAGGTTTTGAAACCGAAGTAGAAAGCACTAACAATGCACTTTCATTGACAGGTAAATTGGTTATTGATCGTACCAAATACGATATCAAATTCCGTTCAGGAAACTTCTTCAAAGATTTAGGCGATACATTAATCTACAACGACTTTGATTTAGATTTTACTATCATAGCCGAAGTATCTAAAAACTAAAACCATGCCTTACGTAAAAATCGAATTGACCCGCGAGGGCGTTACCCGCGAGCAAAAACAAGAATTAATCAGCGGCATCACAAATTTAATTACTGATGTATTAAACAAAGATCCGCATTTAACCCATGTTGTCATTCAGGAAATCGAACTCGACGATTGGGGTTACGCAGGAGATCAGGTATCTGTATTAAGAGAAAAAGGCATTACAGCCGATAAAAAATAAATATCATGAAAAAACAAACGATAATCGTTACCGGAGCAGCATCCGGAATTGGAAAAGGAATCGCTAAATACTTTTTGGACAGAGGCGATAATGTTGTGATCAATTCGCTAACACCATCAGCATTAGAAAGTGCTTACAACGAATTTGGAGCAGGACACAATCTGGCAATGTTTGCCGGAGATGTGAGCAAGAAACAAACCGGAGAAGAATTGGTAAAAATTGCTTTAGAAAAATTTGGTTCTGTAGATGTATTGGTTAACAATGCCGGAATATTCGACAGTAAACCATTTTTGGAAGTAGATGAAGCGTATTTGGATAAATTCCTGACCACAAATCTAAAAGGAACTTACTTCACTACACAATCTGTTATTCCGCAAATGCTGAAACAGCAAGATGGCGTTGTAATCAATATAGGAACTCCTTTAGTAAATCACGGTTTGGGCGGATGGCCAGCTTCGGCTCCCGTATCAAGTAAAGGCGCTATTCATGCCCTGACGATTCAGTTAGCAGCCGAATTTGGAAAACAAAATATTCGTATCAATACCGTTGCTCCGGGAGTTATTCGTACGCCAATGCACGGAGATAAATCAGATCAAAGTGCCGGATTGCATCTTTTAAACAGAGTAGGAGAAGTCGATGACGTAGCCGAAATGGTGTATACGGTTGCCAAAAGCAGTTTTATTACCGGTTCAATCATCAATGTTGATGGCGGTAAAGGAGCTGGACACAACTTATAATTAAATGAAAACTATTTTATTAATTGCTTTTATGCTCTGTACTTTGCAGGGCATAAAAGCTCAAAATAACATTAAAATGGAAAATCAGGCCGACGTATCAGCGATTACTGATGCATTAGAAAATTATTATTTTAAAGGAATTTACGAAGGAGACGAAAGACGTTTAGGAAGTATCTTTCATGAAAGTGCTTTACTTTTTGGAGATATAAAAGGACAACCTTATTTTAAAACGGTAGATCTTTATTTAAGTGGCGTAAAAAGCAGACAAAGTCCTAAAGATTCCGGAAAACCTTTCAAAGGAGAAATCTTGAATATTAATGTAGTAAATTCAATTGCTACAGCCGAAATTAATGTTAAAATGTACGACTTTAATTATCGGGATTTTTTATCTTTCCATAAGATTAACGGAAAATGGCTTATCGTCAATAAAATGCTGACCGATACAAGCGAATAACTTTAAACAAGATAGCAATGTGGTACAATACAAAAGCTACAGCATTATTAGGGATTGATTACCCGATAATGCAGGGACCATTTGGCGGAAACCTGTCAACGGTAGAATTGACTGCCGCGGTATCAAATGCCGGCGGACTTGGCGGATACGGAGCTTATACAATGTCTCCTCAGGAAATATTTGATGTAAACAAACAATTAAAAGCAGCAACCAATAAACCGTATAATATCAATCTCTGGGTTTCAGATCATGATATTCCGCAATCTGGTTTATCAGACGAACAATACAAGAAAACAACAGCATTATTTAAACCTTATTTTGATGAAGTTGGGATTCCGTTACCGGAAAAACCGGCTCCGTTTCAATCCAGGTTTGAGAATCAGTTGGAGGTAATTTTGGATATTAAACCAAAAGTTTTCAGTTTTATGTTTGGAGCACTTTCTGCCGATGTTTTGGAACAATGCAAAAGATCAGGAATTACAACCGTTGGCGCGGCAACGACTTTAGACGAAGCTGTTTTTCTTGAAAGTACCGGCGTAGATATGATTATCGCCTCGGGTTTTGAAGCGGGCGGACACCGGCCTTCGTTTTTGGCTTCCGCCGAATCATCGCTAACAGGAACTTTTGTTTTACTACAACTCATTCGCGAAAAAGTAAAAACTCCAATAATTGCTGCCGGAGGAATTGCAAACGGAAAAGGCGTCGCTGCAGCTTTAGCCTTAGGAGCAAGTGCCGCGCAGATAGGAACTGCGTTTCTGGCGTGTGATGAATCGAATGCATTACCTATTCATAGAGAAATGTTGTTTTCTGATGCAGCAAAATACACGACTTTATCCCGTGCTTACACAGGACGTTTGGGCCGCGGATTAACCAGCAGAATTGCCAGGGAAATTTCAGGCAAAGAACAAGATGTACTGCCGTTTCCGTTGCAGACGACACTAATATCGCCATTACGAAAAGCAGCGCTTGATCAGCAAAAATGGGATATGATCTTATTTTGGGGTGGACAAATTTCCCCAATTCTAAAACATACCAAAGCCAAAGAATTAATGCACGCTCTTATAGAAGAAACGAACACTTATTTTGATGATTTGAAAGGATAATCTAATTTAATAGCTATTGACGAAAGCCTGATTGTAGAGATTGGGCTTTTTTTATGCCCTTTTTTTTTAAACACATAGAAACATAGAATTTTAAAACGTTGAAAAGGCGTTTCACTTTGAATATTACCGCATAGGTGAACTATGTTTAAAAATCTTGATTTTTTAAACTACCTCAATTAAGATCATAAAACCTATGTTTCTATGTGTTTAAATTAATCGCCAATCTGTGCAGAGTCCCTAGTGTGATTCTTTGTTCCTCAGGATGACAAACTTTGTGATAAACATTCTTATGAAAATCATTGCCCTAGCCTCGATAGAAGTGAAAATCCTTTTGTTCGGGGGTTCGGAATAAAAAATTGTAACGTATTGCTTCGCCAATTTGCACTTTCAGACTCGGGTGCGGGATTAGCTCCTGAAAAGAATAACAATAGTACCATAAAATTTTCAACTTCTGCAATGTCCGCTTCGGGATCTACTTCGTCCGTTTAGACTATTTACTGATTTTAAATCGCTAGTTATCGAGATACTTTTGACAAAGAAATTAATCACAATAACAAAATTTATAATCAAAATGGAAACAATTCTAAAAAACAAAAACAGCTTTCTGACTGCCATTGCTACAGGAACATTTATGTTGATCGCAGCAACAGGATACCCACAAAAAAATCAGGCAAAAGCAACTAATGAAGCCGAGGCAATTCGTCCGTATCACATTAGTATTTCGAAAGAAGCCTTAACAGATCTTCGTACTCGTGTAAACGCTACAAGATGGCCGGATAAAGAAACCGTTACTGACCAATCACAAGGAGTTAAATTACAACAAATTCAGGGTCTTGTAAAATATTGGGGAACTACTTATGACTGGCGCAAAACAGAAGCGAAACTAAATGCATTGCCTCAATTTGTAACCAATATCGATGGATTAGATATTCAGTTCATTCACATTAAATCGAAACATAAAAATGCTTTACCATTGGTAATTACACATGGTTGGCCGGGATCTTTCTTCGAACTTTTAAAAGTAATTGGTCCCTTAACAGATCCTACTGCTTATGGAGGAAAAGCCGAAGATGCTTTTGATCTTGTAATTCCGTCAATGCCGGGTTATGGTTTCTCAGAAAAACCAAAAGGAACAGGTTGGGGACCTGAAAAAATTGGAAATGCGTGGGATGTTTTAATGAAACGTCTGGGGTATAAAACTTATGTATCTCAAGGCGGCGATTGGGGTTCTGTAATTGCAGATGCTATGGCGCGTCAGGCTCCATATGGATTATTGGGAATTCACGTAAACATGCCTGCAACAGTTCCCGCTGATATTGCCAAAGCTTTAAAAGACGGAGATCCAGCTCCTGAAGGACTATCGGCTAAAGAAAAAGCTGCTTTTCTATCTCTTAATAAGTTATATACAAGAGGTGGTGGTTATGCCGGAATGATGGTGACACGCCCTCAGACTTTAGGTTACGGACTTACAGATTCTCCGGTTGGATTGGCATCTTTTTTCCTGGATAAATTCAACGAATGGACGTATAGTGGTGGAAACGCAGAAAAATCACTTACAAAAGATGAAATGCTGGATGATATCACTTTGTATTGGTTAACAAATACGGCAAACTCATCGGCACAATTGTATTGGGAAAATAATACCAACAACTTTAATGCAGTTGAACAAAAAACAAACGATATAAAAATTCCGGTTGCAGTAACTGTTTTCCCAGGAGAAATTTACCAAGCGCCTAAAAGCTGGACAGAGAAAAGTTATAAAAACCTGATTTATTTTAATGAAGTATCAAAAGGAGGTCACTTTGCTTCTTGGGAAGAACCACAGCTTTTTACAGAAGAACTTCGCGCAGCGTTTAAATCTTTGAGAAAATAAGCAATAGTAGAATATATCTAACAGGTTTCAGGACTTTGACAAAGAGTTAGATAGAATTATTAAGATTAAAATAATTTTAGTTCACGCAGATTAGACAGATTGAAGCAGATTTAATTTTAGATTTTTATTAAAATTAATCTGCGGTTATCCGCTTAAATCTTTTTAAATCTGCGTGAAATAATATTTAACACGTAATTAAAAACAAACAAAATGAAAATTAATAAAATATACGCATTGATGATCGTAGGTCTTATTGCATTATTCACTCCATCAAATGCTCAGGCACAACAAAGTGGTGTAAAAAGAACCGATTTACAAAAACACGATCTAAGTATTCCGGGAAAAGAAACGGTTCAGGCCCGAATTGATTTTGATGCTCATACCTCGTTTGGAAAACACGCACATCCGGGAGAAGAAATTATTTATGTATTAGAAGGTTCGCTGGAATATCAAATTGAGGATGAAAAGCCAATAACCTTAAAAGCAGGAGAAGTACTTTTTATTCCGGCAGGAAAATTTCACTCGGCAAACAACCATACCAATGCCAAAGCTTCTGAACTGGCCACCTATATTGTCGAGAAAGGGAAACCTATTATGATCATGAAAAAATAAGAAAACTCAGGTTTTGGTTTGTCCGTTTCAGCTTTTACTTCGTCCGTTTCAACTGTTTTCTAATTGTACAAGGATTGTTATCAGAATACTTTTGACGAAGAAATTAACTAATAATCAAAATATTAAAAAATAATAATCATGAAAACAGCACAAAATAACACAAGTAGTTTCGCCAATAGAATAGCTTCTAAAATGCTTTTAATAGCAGCTTTATTTTTTACAATGACATTTGTAAACGCGCAATCAGAAAAACAAACAACGGCAAGTTCTCTTGGAACTTTAAAACAAATTAATGCCGGATTATTGAACGTAGGGTATACCGAAGCAGGACCTTCTAAAGGAACTCCGGTAATTTTGCTTCACGGATGGCCTTATGACATTCACAGTTATAATGAAGTGGTACCTATTTTAGTTGCAAAAGGATACAGAGTGCTTACGCCTTATTTAAGAGGATCGGGAACAACCACTTTTATTTCTAAAGATACTTTTAGAAACGGGCAGCAGGCAGCTTTGGCAAGTGATATTATTGCTTTTATGGATGCGCTAAAAATTGATAAAGCCATTATTGGCGGATTTGATTGGGGAGCAAGAACAGCAGTGGTGATGGCAGCACTTTGGCCGGAACGTTTAAACGGATTGGTTTCTGTAAGTGGTTACCTTGTTGTAAATCTGGAAGCGAACTTAAAACCTTTACCACCTCAAGCCGAATTAGGATGGTGGTACCAATATTATTTTGCTACCGAAAGAGGGAAACTCGGCTACAGCCAAAACACTTATGAGTTTAATAAACTGATCTGGAAAATAGCTTCTCCGTTATGGAATTTCGACAAAGCAACTTATGACCAAACGGCTCAATCTTTTAATAATCCGGATCACGTATCAATTGTTATTCATAATTACCGATGGAGACAATCTCTGGAATCTGGAGAATCTAAATATGATAATTTAGAAAATAGATTGGCGACAAGACCAGCAATTAAAGTTCCGACAATTACTATAGGAAGCGATTTCGACGGTGCTAATATAGACGGAAAAGCCTACGCCAATAAATTCAGCGGTAAATACGAACACAGAATTCTAAAAGGAATTGGGCACAATGTTCCGCAGGAAGACCCAAAAGCATTTGCTCAGGCGATAATGGATGTTGATAAGCTTAGGTAAATTCCAAATTTTTAAAATTCCAAATTCCAATAACAATATCATCAATAGAAAAATAATCTAAAATCTTAATTCAAAAATCTAAAATTCAAAAACATGGAAACAAAAGTATTATACACAGGAAAAACACGCACAACAGGTGGACGTGAAGGAGCATCTCAAAGTTCAGATGATCAATTGAATATCAAATTAAGTTCACCAGGAACATCACGTCCGGGAACAAATCCGGAGCAGCTTTTTGCAGCGGGATGGTCGGCTTGTTTTATTGGAGCAATGGGAATCGCAGCTTCGAAATTAGGCACTAAAGTTCCGGCAGAAACTGTTGTAGACACCGAAGTAGATTTATGTGTTACAGAAGGGGAATATTCTTTGCAAGCGCGACTTAATGTAAGTCTTCCGGGAATAGATCCTGAAACCGCAAAAGAACTTACAGCAATGGCTCACCAAACGTGTCCGTATTCTAAAGCTACAAGAGGAAACATTGATGTGACAATCAATATCATATAATCACTCAAACAGAAACCTCTTCGACAGAAGAGGTTTTTTTGTTATTAATTCATAAAACAGAAATCATGAAAAAAATAAAATTAATACCCATTTTTATCACTTTAATACTTCTTATTGGAATGACTTCTACTGCACAAAATGCTACAGATAAAAAACAACAGCAAGGTTTTGCTCTTTTAGAATTGTTTACATCCGAAGGTTGCTCGAGTTGCCCTCCGGCGGATGAGTTGATGGGGAAAATTCAGAACGAATACAAGGACAGCAATTTATACGTTCTTGCTTATCACGTTGATTATTGGAACAAACAAGGCTGGAAAGATATTTTTAGCAATCCTGATTATACCCAAAAACAATACGAGTATGCTAAATTTTTGGGAAAAGAACCAATTTATACGCCACAATTAATCATTAACGGAAAAGCAGATTATATTGGTTCGCAGGAAACGGTTGTGAGAAACGGCATAAAAACAGCATTATCTAAACCCGCAATTGCTGATCTGACATTAAAGGCAAGCGAAATCAACAGTAATCTTTCTGTAAATTATACTGTTGAAGGAGCATCAAAAAACAGTCGTTTATTGATTACCATTGTTCAAAAATCTGCCAAAAGCAATGTAAAAAGAGGGGAGAATGCGCATCGTATTTTATCGCACTATCAAATCGTACATAATTTGCATACCGTAAATCTTAGCAAAGACAGGTCCGGAATTGCTATTATTCATTTGCCTAAAGACTTTAATACAAAAGACTGGGAAGTAATTGGTTTTGTTCAGGACAGGAACGACGGAATCATATTAGGTGCCAATAAAGCAGCTTTTCAGGAACCTTTATTATAAAGAACAATAAAATCGCTAAGGATGATTTTTGTTTTTAATTAATTGATTTTTAGTAATTTAGTAATGGTAAATTAACCATTTAAAAATAAAAATATGAAAGTAACGTATTACGGCCATTCTTGCTTTTCGGTCGAAATAGTAGGCAAAAACTTGTTGTTTGATCCTTTTATTTCAGGAAACGAATTGGCAAAAGATATTGATATAAGTGCCATTAAGGCAGATTATATCTTTGTTTCTCACGGACATTTTGATCATATGCTCGATGTTGAAGTCATCGCAAATCGTACCGGAGCAATTGTATTTGGCAGTTGGGAATTGTATCATTATTTTGGTAAACTAGGACTTAAAAACCTACAGCCTATAAATCCGGGGGGTAAAGGAACTTTTGAATTTGGAACCGTAAAAGCGTTTATTTCGCAACATTCAAGCAGCTTTCCTGACGGTGCCTACGCAGGATCTGCTAGCGGATTTGCCTTTAAAACATCCGAAGGGAATTTTTACTACAGCGGCGATACAGCGCTTACATTAGACATGAGTCTGGTTGCGAAATGGATTGATTTAGATTTTGCCGTTTTCCCTGTAGGAGATCTATTGACAATGGGAATCGACGATGCCATTGAAGCTGCTGAGCTTGTAAAATCCAAAAAAGTGATCGGTGTTCATTATGATACTTTCGGATTCATAAAAATGGATAAAAACAGCGCAATCGAAGAATTTAAAAATGCGGGTTTGATTTTGTATTTGCCTGATATTGGCGAAACAATAAATATATAAGGTTTTAGGTAATATTTTAAAAACGAGCCGGGAGATTTCTTCCGGTTTTGTTTTATAAAAGCAGATTTAATTTCGCGCAAAGTTGCAGAGGCGCAAAGAAAAATAAGTTAAGAATAAAACTTTGCGCCTCTGCAACTTTGCGCGGTTATTTTGCACAATACAATTCAAACATCTTTGCTTGTCCAAAAATAAAATACATAAACGTCTTCAAATTGTGACTTGTCCAATTCAGGTTTTAAGTTGTCCGGTTGACCTTTTTTTGACTTCTTGTTTCAAGGGATACGATATAAATTTGTTTAAAATTAAAATACTTTTTAACTCTTAAACACTATAATTATGAAACTAATATTCTCTTTTTTTTTCGTTGCTTTTTTCTTTTTTTCTGTTAAATCTAACGCCCAAAACTATTCTAGTAATAGTTTAAATAAGGATAAACATTTTCAAAATAATCAAATGCTTGAAGGATTTATATTTACTAAATCTATCTCGAATGAGAATGACAGTATTTCAATGCTAAATAAATTTTCGAAAGATCTCCGTTCGGAATTGTACAGCCAAAAGTGGCATACTATTTTAAACGAAAATAATCGTGGTTCTGTCAATAATCTTGCAATGATCAAAGTAATAGATAAAGACAAAATAAATGTATTTGGGAATACTTTGATGGGATTTACTGAGAAAAAAATAGTTTTTGATGAACCGGCTTTATTTAGTGATACCGTATTGGTTTACAGTTTTTAAGGTTTGTTAATATGCACATTTATAATTTCGATTTCTTACCTTTTTCAAAGGATTAGAATCCATTTTCAGCATTTATAATCGTCATTTTTGTCATTCCGAACAGGACATGAGCGATAGCGAACTGGCAAGGCAATCTCCACTAGAAGATCGACAAAGATTTGACTTTCGTTGCGGAGTTACTTGCAAAGATTTCTCCTTCGTCGAAATGACAAAAATAGGCTGACCAACAGTAAACTTAATGTTTTATTAAAGATTTAAACGCGACAAAATATTAATTATATGAAAATAAAATCAGATACTTTGGATGTGTCATCTAAAGTTTTTAATTAATATAAAAAAATATAGTTTTCTAAAGAATGAAGTCACTATTTTTCGATATAAAAAACTTCTAAAAAATTCTATCTTTACCAAAGCAAGATTAAAAACAAACACAAAATATGGAAAAAGTAAAACGCTTTGAGGTTTCCTCTAAAGTCATTTGGGGAAGTTCTATAGCACTCGCGATTCTTGCTTCTATACCCAAATTATTTGATGGTGATTCCACTCCTGGAGACATCATTATAAACTCTTCGATTACGTTGTTGTTTTCGGTTTTTATATGGTATTATAACATGTATAGTTTGCCTAAATTTTCTTCGCAACGCACCCATCAAAGTTTATTCAACTGGAAACTTTTACTGAGTGTTGTCATGGGTATTGTAGTCATGGTGATTTTGGTAATCGGGCATCAGGAACTTTTTCAAATATCAAAAATGGATGCTCCAATCATGTTCGAATTACGAGGCGTTTTGATCAATTTGATTGTCTATATGTTTCTGCATTTACTATTTCAAAATTATCAAACCCAGCAAATGGGCGTAGAACTCGAACGTACCAAAGCCGTTAATCTGGGCGCACAATACGAACTTTTAAAACAACAGGTCAATCCGCATTTTTTGTTTAATAGTCTGAATACCTTAAAATCGATGGTGGATATTCAGGATCCGCAGAGTTCCGATTTTATCCTGAAATTATCCGATTTTTATCGTTTTACACTTGAAAGCAGAAAGCTGGATTTGATTTCCTTACGGGAAGAACTTCAGATTCTGGATTCGTATGTTTATCTTTTAAAAGCGCGTTTCGAGGACGGATTTGTTCTGGAAAATGAAGTCGATCAAAGACAATATGATTCGGCTGTTCCGCCTTTTACGTTGCAATTATTAATCGAAAACTGCATCAAACACAATGTGGTTTCATTAGATAAACCTTTACACATTAAATTATATACCGAAGGAGATTTTCTGGTGATCGAAAATCAGATTCAGCTTAAAAGAGGCGTATTGTCTACCGGAGTTGGATTGGACAATATCAATCAGCGCTTTTCGCATTTGATTCACAAGGAAATTGAAATCGAGAAAAACGAAACTATTTTTAAAGTAAAAATCCCCATGACCTATGACTATCATAATAATTGAAGATGAAGTAAAAACGGCCAAAGCACTTGGTCAGCTTATTTTGAGTATCCGGCCAGATGCCCAAATTTTGTCGTATATACAAAGCATAGATGGCGCGGTGAGTTATTTGTTAGAGAATGATCAGCCTGACCTTATTTTTATGGATATTCAACTGGCCGATGGTTTATGTTTTGAAATTTTTAAAAATGTAGAGGTTTTATCGCCTGTAATTTTCTGTACGGCGTTTGATGATTACGCGATTGAAGCATTCAAATCAAACGGAATTGATTATGTACTAAAACCATTCTCGAGAGAAAGCATTGCTCAGGCGATTAAAAAAGCCGGTGAGTTGAAGAATTTCTTTCAAAGAAATAAAAAAGCAATGCCTGATTTCGAGTATTTATTAACGAGAACAGGCGAGAATAAAGGAAAAAGCAGTTTTTTGGTTTTTAAGAATAACAAATACCAAACAATTCTAACAGAGAATATTGCGTTTTTTTATATCAAAAACGAAACGCCAACGATTATGACTTTCGATAAAGCCGAGTATCAGATCGCACAATCTCTTGATGAAGTGCATAAGCTTTTATCGCCAACGCAATTCTTTAGAACAAACAGACAATATCTGGTCAATTTTTCGGCCATTAGAGAAGCAGAGCATTATTTTTCACGTAAGCTAATCCTCAAATTGACCATCCCAACAGAAGAAAAACTATTGGTGGGTAAAGACAAAGCAACTGCATTTTTGAATTGGTTAGAGAATAGATAGTTTATTATTTAAAATGCACAGATTGCACAGATTAAAATGATTATTTTTTTGAAATCAGTTTGATTTTAAATTTAAAGATTAAAAAGATTAATCCTTAAAATCATTCTAATCTGTGGCATAAAAAATTAAATAGAAATCTTTAATCCCTTTAATCTGTGGAAAAAAAAACTGATTATTAATTCTTTAAAAATAATAATCAGTGAATATCCGTTTAAATCCTTGCAATCCACGGGCAATCCTTATTTCAGATTAACTTTCGCTGTAGCGGAAATTTTTCCAGTCGAAGTATTTTGAATAAAAGCGATTAATTCCCAGTCTTTGGTGTTGAAATTTGCAGGTTTTTCAATTGAAACATTTCCTTCTTTTTCATTTAAATCAAAACCTTTAAGCTGCCTCACAATCTGAACGTGATGCAAAGTATCTCCTTTATTTTCGCCAAGTGCTACTTTCGAAATGGCTTCTTTTTGAATTGTAGCAATAAACAAATTGCTGTTTTGTTGAATCTCATTTGTTTTAAAATGAATGTTTATCGAATCTTTATCATCGGTTTTTGCAGGAAGTTCCAGACTTGAAGTTTGTTGCATTGCCAAAGCATCAGAAATCTTTTTAGAAAGCGTTGTTTCATTATAACCCGCAAATTCTGTAGTTCCGTTGATGATAAATTGTGGCGTATACATCACATAAAGATTCAGCCATTTTTGATACTCTTGCTGACGAATGGTAAATTCGTTTGAACTGAATTGATCTTTCCAGCCCAAACGATCCCAATAATCAACGTGATACGCCAGGAAATAAATGTTTTTGTCTTTGTTTTCGGTTTGCAATCTCGCCATCAATTCATCAGCAGGAGGACAGCTGGAGCAACCTTCGGAAGTAAAGAGTTCTACAACCGCGAATCCGTTATTATTATTATTATTATTATTATTATTATTATTATTATTTATTTCGATTTTCTCTGCTTTTAATTTTCCGGATAGTTCTTCGTAGCTATCCGGAAACATGAAGCAGTTGAGAGAAAAGAGAACGGAAAGCGCAATGAGGGCGCTTATAAAAAGTGTATTTTTCATTGTTTTTATTTTGAATGATTGGAAAAGCGTAATCCCGATAGCTATCGGGATTGCGAGATTAAATAAGTAAAGCTTTTAATACTTAATTGCTTAAGGTGTAAGTTGCTGTATACAATTTTCTAAACATGATATAAGTGACACTCACCATTATAAAAGCAATAATTGCATCTGTAGTTGCCGCAAAACCTAAAACGGCAAGTTTTGAAAAGAAGGCGAAAGTGATATCAAAAAAAACTCCGGCAAATACCCATTCTTTCAATCGTAATATTTTGTTGGGAATCAATAATGTGATTACTCCGGCAACTTTCAGTACACCAAGTAAATAAATAAAATGTTCCGGATAGCCCAATTGTTGCGTAATTCCCCAAACAATAGGGTTGGTAGTTAATTCAAAAAAACCGCTGGCACCAAACCATAAAGAAGTTAAAATGATTCCTGTCCAGTAAATAATTTTTGTTGTTTTTGTAGTCATGATTTCTATTTTTTAAGTTGATTTATAGGACAAATTTGCGCCATAAGTCATCAATTTAAAATGGAAATAATGTTGAAACGGACAATTTAAACTTTGAAAGAGACAATCTCTAAGCTGATCGAATTTCGAAGTTTTTATATTAAAAAAAATTTAGAAATAAAGATTCATAATCATATTAAAATGTGTGAATTAGAACCCCGTTAATTCACCTGATTTTTTCTAAAGGCAGATGGAGTAGTGCCCCGATGTTTTTTGAAGATTTTGTTGAGATGGCTTTCATCATTAAAACCTAATTCGTTTGCAATTTCACCCACGCGCAAATCACTATAAAGTAATCGGTTTTCGACCAATTTTATTCGGTATTTTGAGATATAATCCTGAAGCGTTTCATTGGCTTGTTTTTTAAAATACCTGCCAAGATAGGTTTCTGAAATCCCAAATTTTTCACTCATAACCGTCACGCTCAATTTTTCAGGTTCATAAATATGCGTCTGAATATATTCAAGTAAGGCGTGCGCTTTTCCGTCAGATTGTTTGTTGATATTTTCCGGAAGATATTCAGATATATTTCGGGCGATAATGACAATCAATGTATTGATCAATAACTGGATTAGTTCCGTATTGTATAAAGTAGGATTGTAATATTCATGCCTGATGGCTTCAATAACCGGATGCACCAGATTTTTGTCTGTAATTCTTTTTAAAATACATCCCGGCTGATGATGTGCGTGTTGCAATATGTATTCGAGCTTATAAAGATTATTCGACGTAAAAGGTCCGTTTTTGATGTAAATATCTGTAAAACGCAACTGAAAAATAGTCGTTGAACTTTTGATTTCCAAAGAATGGGAATCCTGAGGTGTGATCAAAAAAAGATGTCCCGGTTCATATGATAATCGATTTTCGTTGATGGTTTGTACACCAGTTCCTGAAACAATATAAAGTAATTCAAAGAAATTATTACCCACTTCGGTATGTAGAGATTCGTTTATTTCTTTAAAAATAACTTCGTACGGGAGGTATATATTGTTCTTTACCATAACATCATATTACTAAATTAACGAATAATGTTACAATTATAAATTTGCAAAATCAGTATAATTTTGCTCAAAGTTAAATCAAATATTTTAATAATGGACAAAATAGTAGACAAAACCACACAACAACAGATTCAAAAACAAAACATTACATTACCTATTGCGCCGGCATCTTTTTTCGCAATGACATTAGGATTAGCCGAAACCGGAAATGCCTGGAGAAATGCTACTTCATTATGGAATTTACCGTCATATATTGGCGAAGTTTTAGAAGGATTGGCTGTACTTTCCTTTATATGGTGGCTCGTGTTGTATTGCAACAAATGGATTCAACATAGAAAATTGGCCATAAACGAATTCAACGATCCTGTACAATCTTCGTTTCTGGCTTTGATTCCTGAATCTATAATATTAATGGCAGTTACGGTTCATGTTTATAGTTTATCGATTGCTATATCGCTGTTTTGGATTGGTTCGATTTTAAATCTTCTTTATGGAGCTTATAAACTTTCGGGTTTATGGACACAAGATCGCCAGGCCGAACATACAACGCCGTCACTATTCCTGACATTCACGGCAAGTATTTTGGTAAATGCGCTCGCAGCAGGATTATTAGGATATACCAATTACGGATATGTGCTTTTGGGAATAGGAACCATTTCGTGGCTCATCATGGATTCTGTAATTACTCAACAATTAACCGTTGGCGGACTTGGTGCTAAAACCAGAAACTTTATGGGAATTTATATGGCACCGGCAGTGATCTTGTTTGTTGCCTATCAGGTTTTGGCGGGAGAAAATTTAAGTATTCCCATTGTTTATGGTTTAATGGGATATGCATTATTTATTTTCGTGGCTATCACTTTCGCTTTAAAATGGCTTCGAGAACAAGCTTTTGCACCCGGATATTGGGCCTATACTTTTGGGATTGCAACATTATCACAGGGACTTTCTATTTTTGCTTTAAAAAATACTGATTTTACGGTTTCTATATTGGCAATACTAATCTTTTGTATAATGAATATTGTGGTTCTGGGAGTTGCAATAGGATCTTTAAGGCTTGTTTTGAATGGGAATTATTTTCCGAAGTAAAGCTTATTACGTACAGTAAACCCGACAGGTTTTTAAAACCTGTCGGGTTTGTCGTAGAGTAAGATCTGGATTATATAATCTTTTTCAAAGTTTTAAACTTTGAAAAAGACAGACCGCCAATTTTTCAAGATAATTAGCAAAAAATAAAAACCAGTGTGAACCCTTCAAATCAGTAATATCTGTGGCCAATTCCAAAATTAAAAGTTAAAACATTTGCAATTAAAGACCGAACGGTCTAAATTTGTTCCCTCAAATAAGAAAGCTATGAGTAAAGCAGAAAGAACCAGACAATTTATTATTGAAGCATCGGCTCATATAATCAACAAAAAGGGGATGGCAGGAACTTCATTAAGTGATATTATGGAAGCTACGAAACTGGCAAAAGGCGGTATTTACGGAAATTTTGAGAACAAAGAAGAGATTTGCAAGGAATCATTTCTATATCTAAGATCTCAATTGTCTACAAAATTGAATACAGCTGTAGCTGAAGGAAAATCAGCCAAAGAGAAACTCTTTAATTTATTGGATGTTTATGCCAATGACATCAATACAGCAGATGGTTGTCCGATTTTGAATTTTGGAGTAGAAGCTGATGATACCAATCCTGCTATGAAAGAACAGGTAAAAAAAGCCATACGTTCTGCTCAAAATAGATTTTTTATTATTGCTGAAGAAGGAATAAAGAGTAAAGAAGTATCATCCGAAATCAATCCGGAACATTTTAGCATAAAGGTTTTTGCCATGATTGAAGGTGCAATTTTATGTAGAAAAATTTTAGGAAGTGATGAACAAATGAAAATTGTTCTGGACAGCATCAAAACCGAATTCGAAAACTATGTATTGTAGTTTTTTTTTGAACTTTTTTAGACCGATCGGTCTAATTTAAAACTAATTAATTTTAAAAAATGAGAACTTTAAAAGAAAATCATAAGGGCTTTAGTACCTTATTAGCCTTGTCCCTTATTCCGTTATCCGGATTTGCCACAGACATCTATTTACCGTCGCTTCCCGCGATGGCAAAAGATCTGCATGTTTCGGCTGCAGCCATTCAGCTTTCGTTAGTCTTCTTTATGTTTAGCCTCGGCGTAAGCCAGATTTTTATAGGCAGTATATTAGACAGTTTCGGACGCTTTAAAATCAATATTGCATCTCTTGCCGTGTTTTCAGCAACCAGTTTTGTGATTGCTTTAGTGCCTGATATTTATGTGATATATGCCATGCGAATCATTCAGGGAATCGCGATTGCCTTTATTGTGATTGCCAAACGAGCTTATTTTGTCGACCTTTATTCGGGTGAAAAACTAAAGAGTTACATCAGTTTGTTTTCGATCATTTGGGCTTGTGCACCTATTATGGCGCCGTTTCTGGGAGGATATTTAGAACATAGCTTTGGCTGGAGATCCAACTTTTATTTTCTTGGCGGATTATCTCTTTTTTTTCTGGTTTTAGAACTTTTGTATAGCGGAGAATCTTTGAAATATTTTCATCCTTTTAAATTAAAAACCATTGCGCAAACCTATTCAGGAATGCTAAGATCAGGTGATTTTACTTTGGGCGTTTTAATTCTGGCGATTTGTTTTGGTCTTGTAGTTGTGTATAGTTTGTCAAGTCCGTTTATTGTAGAACGCGTATTAGGATATTCAGCCATTACAACCGGTTACAGTTCTTTATTGTCCGGTTTGGCGGTTATGACAGGCGGTATTATTGCCAAATCGCTTATTCATAAACCTTTGGCCAAAAAAATAACTATTGCTGTTACGGTACAAGTGATTCTGGTAATATTAATGATTTCTACAGCTTCGATTACCAGTAATATTTATACGCTAATAGGTTTTACAATGGGAATCAACGTTTGTGGAGGATTTATTTTTAATAATATATATGGCTATTGTCTAAGCCGTTTCTCTAAAAATGCCGGAGTAGCCAGCGGACTTACAGGCGGAGGAACTTATATGTTAAGCTCATTATTCAGTTACGGATTTGTCAATTTATATGCTGTAAAAAGTCAGTTATTATTAGGGTTAGCTAATATTTCATTAATCTTTATCGTGGTGATTGTTTTGATGATTTTCAACAAATACAGAGTACAGAATTTAGCAACAAATATGATTAAATAAATTCCAAATTCCAATGATCGTTGGAATTTGGATTTTTTTTTAAATTGGAATTTCAATTATTCTGTGTTGGAATTTGGAATTTAATTTTTCCGTAGGTTCATCAACACTACTGTAAAAAGAATCAGTATAACTCCAATCCACTGTAGAAAATTAACGGGTTCTTTGAGCCAAATAAAAGCAACAAATATAGAAACAGGAATTTCGACAGAAGCTATAATAGCACCCAAACCCATTCCCTTTCCGGTTAACGGCATTCCGCGGGTAAATAAAAGAGGAGGAAGGATGGTTCCGAATAAAGAAAGTACAATTCCCCAACTCATAAAAACACCAGTAGAAAAATGGTTATTAACCGAAGAATGAAAAATCAAAGCAATTATAATAAATCCACCTAAAATCATAAAAAGACTTCTTTTTAACGGAGTAGAATCCAGCTCAATATTGTTCGAAGAATACATCGTTGCCGTATAAGAAAGCGCTGCCATAAGTCCCCAGAAAAAGCCAAGCCAATTTATTGTAACAGATTCCAGCAATGTCAGCTGTTAAATGGGATGATCATTACAGAGAATCATATGCCAGACTGGTATCTAAACAAGGAATAAAAATGAAGGCTTTGGTATCGATTCAAAGAAAACTACTTGAAATGACCTATATACTATATAAAAATAAAACCGCTTATGAGAAGCAATACAAAAATATCGTGCAAACACAAATGGCTTAACACGCTATGGAGTCTAGTTTTAAACTGACTTGACAGCAAAATTAAAAAAATATTAGATTAAATTTTGAAATCAACACAGAATCTATCGGGGATAATCGTTTTCGTTTAGTTTGTCATCTCGACCCAAGGGAGAGATCACACTCGTAACTCGACAAAGATTGGCAACATTGTTTACGGGCTTTCTAGTGTGATTTCTCGTTCCTCGAAATGACAAACAGAGTGAATAACTTGCGATCTGTGAAGCTGATGATCTATTAAGATTTCGCCGTTTTCTTCTTTTTTCCTAACCAGATTAATAATCCTGTAATAGGCAAAGTCAAAGCAAAAAGAGAGACTAAAAAGGCAAGTATTTTGGTTGGCAAACCGTAAATGCTTCCGGTATGAATAGGGTAGTTCAAACGTCTTATTTTGTCGCCGTTTGAAAAATTTTCATAAGGTCTTGCCTCAATTTCTTTGGCGGTATATTTGTCAAAATAAGCGGCGCTGGACTGATTTGGAATGGCTATTTCTGAATATTCTTTTAATACTAAAATACTATTAATGGTATCCACAGGCATTCTGATCTGAATGTTTCCCGTGTACGGAAAAATACTATCTGCCTTGTTGTAAATACTTTGATAAAAAGCCGTGTGATTTAGGTTAGGATCTATTTTTGTTGGGTTTTTTACTTTTGCAGAAGGTTTTTTTGTCGTGCCATCAGCTACGAAATAAACGCCGTTTTGAAACCAGCTAAAAGCAAAGTTTAATCCGGTTAGACAGATAAGCAATAAAACCAGAAAGCTGTAAAAACCAAAAGTCGAGTGAAAATCCCAGTTGACTCTTTTGAAAGAAGCATTCCATTTTACGGTTAGTCTTTGTTTTAGGTTTTTGATCTTTTTTGGCCACCATAAAATTAATCCGGAGATCAGCATGAAAACAAATATTAAGCAAGAAGTTCCCATAATAATCTGGCCGGTTTCACCCAATAATAATTGTCTATGTATTTTTAACACAAAGACAAAAAATCTTTTTTCCTGAGGCGTTGTTGCCAAAATTTTTCCCGTATAAGGATCGATAGAGAAAAATTGAGCCTTTTTATCTGAATCCTTTCCTAAAATTTGCATGGTGCGCGAAGGATCACTAAAGGTATAAATGCGGGTAATCTTTTTTATCGAATATTGTTTCCGAAGAATATCGGTACAATAGTCAATTGTTTTTTTGGTAGTTCCTATGGCAGCAACATTATAATATTCCGGATGTATCGCTTTGTCAATTTCCTTTTCAAAAACCAAAATACTGCCTGTTAATGCGGCAATAAAAACAATTAAACCAGAACCAAGACCTAGCCATAAATGCAAGAGTCCAATATTTTTTTTAAATCCTTTCTTCATATAGGCTGTTTCCCAGATCAGTCAATTGGCCTGATCCGCAGATTTTGTTAGGGTTGTATTGAATTGTTTGTGAATTCTAAAATTCTCGCACAAATTTATACTTATTTAGACTCAATATATACTATGTTTCAAAAAAATAATTGCTTTTTTATTTAAAATAAAACATTCAGATTTTTATTAGCATTTAATATAATATGAGGGTGTATAAAGAAAATTTTACCTGTTAATTTTATCGATTTTAATGACAAGTAGAGTTCTTCAAAATATTACAAAGTTGTTTTTGATAATCATAGAAACGAATTGATTTTCTGTTGAATACAACATGGAAAAGTTAGATGTTAAAGAATAAATAGAAATAGTACTTGTTAAACTGCTATTAATTTCTATTTTTGCACTGTTTTTATTGATTCTAAATAATGATAAACTAACCAAACTCAAAAATCAATGAACTATTTTAGTGTAAGAACATCAAAGTTTTTATTTGTTATAAGCTTTTTATTTACTGTAAGTGCCGCTGTTGCACAACAAAGCCATGGGAAAATTAAAGGAAAAATAACGACTTCTGATGGAAAGCCTGCCTCTGAAGTAAATATTGTTTTAAAGAATTCGAAATATACTACCAGTACCAATGAGGAGGGGAATTTTGCACTCAATCGCATAAGAAGCAATTCTTATACGCTGCAAATATCCTTGACAGGTTACGAAACTGTAGAACAGCAAATTGTAGTAACAGATAATGAAACTACCGCTGTTAATGTGCAATTGAAGGTTTCGAATAAGGAATTGCAAGAGGTGGTGATCAATAACAGAAAAAGTCTTCTTTCTAAGAAAACACAATATGTTGCGAGAATGCCGCTTAAAAATATAGAAAATCCGCAGGTTTATAATGTGATACACAAAGAACTGATTCAGGAACAAATTGTAATTGACCCTGCCGGAGCCGTTAGAAACGCACCCGGAGTTGTACCGCTTAATTATCCTTCGGGTGGATTTGCTGTTATCTTTAGAGGTTTTACGACAGGAATTAATTCCCGAAACGGAATGGAAACACTTTCAGGAAGATCAAGTGTAGGTATTGCAAATGTTGAACGAATAGAGGTGTTAAAAGGACCTTCGGGAACTTTATTTGGTTCATCTGCTTCTTCGTTTGGCGGTGTGGTCAATCTGGTTACCAAAAAACCTTTTGAAGCGTCAGCTACTGAAATATCCTATACAGCAGGAAGTTTTGGTGTAAACCGACTTACATTGGATCTAAATACTCCATTAACAAAAGATAAAAATGTACTTTTCAGATTGAATGCCGATGTCAATAATGAAAAAAGTTTCCTGGATTATGGTTTTAATAAAACTCTTTCTTTTACGCCAAGTATTATTTTTAAAGCAAGCGAAAAACTTATTTTTAGCGTTGATGCAGAGTTGTTTAAAGTTAATAATACAAGACCATTATATCCAACTGTAACTGCTGCATCAGGAATAACAAATCCTGCCGATATACAATTAAATTATAAAAAATCGCTGGTTCACGATGATGCAGATGCAAAATCATCTTCGTCTAAAGCCTTTGTTCAGGCCGAATATCAAATATCGGATCGTTGGAAATCGACTACTTTATTTTCTTATGTAAGTGAAGACTTAGATTACAGCTATCAGGTTTTACCAACCTGGACTTCGCCTACAACGGCTACTATCCGTGCAACGCTTTTTGGTCCAATTTCGAGTAATTATACTAATATTCAGCAGAATTTTAATGGTGAATTTTCGACAGGAATTTTAAAGCATAAAATATTGGCGGGAGTTAATTACAGATATTATACTGATACATTTTCGTCTACACCAACTCCTGCGACTCCATTTAGAACCATTGATGTAACTACTAATTTTAATCCGGTTAGAAGAAGCGATATTGATAAAGTATTGTTGGCGCCGGTAATAAGAGCCGGACGTGATGAATACACTTTTAGCGGATATGCTTCTTATGTATTGAGTGTTGCAGACCGATTTTATGCAATGGCGAGTTTGCGTTTAGATAATTTTGATCGAAAAGAAAGCGGAACGGTGCCTGGATATAGCCAAAACTCATTGTCGCCAAAATTAGGAATTGTATACCAGATTGTGAAGGATCAGGTTTCTGTATTTGGAAATTACATGAACGGATTTCAGAATCTGGCTCCGGTTACACAACCGGGAGGCGAACAGCTTATATTAGATCCATTATATGCAAATCAATATGAGGGAGGTATAAAAGCGGAAATGTTTAATAAAAAATTAAGTGCCACTGTAAGTTATTACAAAATCACGAATGATAATGCGCTAATACGCCAGGCTGATTTAACTTACCAACAAGATGGAAAACAGGTGAGTAAAGGAGTAGAACTTGAGTTTCTTGCCAATCCGCTTCCGGGTTTAGATATTACGGCAGGATATGCTTATAATGATAATCGAATTGTAAAAACAAGTGAAGCCAATAAAACTATCGAAGGCAATAAAGCACAAGATGCTCCTGAAGATGTGGTAAACTTTTGGGCTTCGTATAAATTTCAAAACGTTTTAAAAGGTCTTGGTATTGGTGTTGGTGCAAATTATGTAGACAAAAGTTATATGGCAACTACGAATACTTTTTATATTCCGTCGTACACTATTTATAATCAAACGATATTCTACGAACAGTCAAACTGGAGATTGGGAGTTAAGATAAATAACCTTTCGAACAAAAAATACTGGAGTTCATGGGGAGCACCACAGCCTCCGGCAAACTTTTTAGTCAATCTAACATTCAGGTTTTAGAGAATAATTTATTATTTTGTTTTTTTTGAGGGTTTTTGGCGGTCTTTTCGTCAGGAACCTTTTTTTTTGGAGCAATTGTAAATGTTGAAGAGGGAAAAAAAATTATCACAGAGAACATAATCCCGATAGCTATTGGGATTATCTAAGAATAGTTCTAAACACAAAGTTCACAAAGCTAAAGTCAATACAATTCCGATAGCTATCGGGATTGCGAACTTTGAATTTTTTATAAGAGATAAAAGGAAAGAAACTTAGCCTGCTTTGCGGTAAAAAAAAAATCAGGGAGTATTTATTGTCAATACTCTTTAATTCGAAATATTCGCATCCATAAAAAAATCCCTCAAGTTTTAAGCCTGAGGGATTTTGTTTTTATTAATTGTTCTATGTAAAGCAATAAAAATTATTTAGTCACTTTTTTAAATCTCATCATTGGGATATCCTTCATGATCAAATTCAGTTTACCATCTTTATCAATAGAATAACTATCAATATTTTTAATTGTTTTTGTAAAAACCTGTTCTCCGCCACCTTCACAATACATTAAAGTAGCCGGACCTTGTTCTCCAAAAGTAAGTGATTTTCCTTTTAAGGTAAATGGAGCGCTGTAGCCATTACAACCTGCATTTCCAGATACTTGCTTAGTAGCTTCATCAAATTTAATAAACGGTTTTTTATCAGGAAATAAGCCTTCAAAAGCAATACGCGGACCGGAAATATACTCCAGTTCCCAAGTTGTATCATACAGATCGGCAGTTTTTGAAGTGTCTTTCATTGAATTACAAGAATTAAAAGATAATGCTAAAATAGCAACGAATACCAATACGTAATTTTTCATAAAATAAGATTTTAAAACATAAATTTAAAGATTTTAATCAAAATCCAGGCCATAAATCTGACTTATTTTTAGTTTTTGATTTTATAATAATTGAAAACAAAGGAAATATCGGCTTAGATTATTAAGGCATAATAGGTTATTAAGATATCGATTTGCTCGTACACATACAGAAATAAAGTTTTAATTTCTCAACACATGTAAATGTTTTTGCATTTTCTACAGCCGAATTTTGTCGCATCATTAAAAAACAAAAAAGATGAAAACATTATTTACCACTCTGGCACTTTTAGTAGTATCGCTATCTATTTCTGCACAACAAATTATTAATAAAAAAGTATTCAGTAAAAAAATGAATAAAGAGATCGAAACGGTCATTATTACTCCAAAACTGATAAAAGGAAGAACGTATAAAACCATTTATATCCTTCATGGATATAGCGGCAATGCTGATCGAACTTACAAACAGGACATTCCTGATCTTACAGGCAAATCTCAAAAATACAACACGATTTATGTATTGGCCGATGGTAATTTTAATAGCTGGTATGTAGATAGTCCTGTAGATAAATCGTCGCAATATCAAACCTTTATCGGCAAAGAATTAGTCGATTATATCGATGCCAATTATCCTACTATAAAGGATCGTAAGTCGAGAGGAATTCTGGGTTGGAGTATGGGAGGATATGGCGCATTGAATATTGGTGTTTTTTATGCAAATACATTTTCTATTGTTGGCAGTTCTTGCGGCGCACTGGATTTTAACCGTTTTGGCGAAAATTTTCATAATTATCAGGTAGATAAATTTTTGGGAGAGTTTAAGAGTTTATCCAAAGAGTATTTCACTTTTGAAAAAACAAAACAAATGGCTCAGACAAATCAGTTTTATATAGTAGATTGCGGGACAGAAGATAATCAGATGATTGATATGAATAGGGATTTTCATCAGCTTTTGACCAATGAAAAAATAGAACATCTTTATATTGAATCTCCGGGCGGACATGACCCAAAGTATTGGAACAAATCTTTGGCCAACCAACTGGCTTTGTTTGACAATTATTTTAGTTCTGAAAAGTAAGAAGTGGGATTTTTGAGGAAATTATAAACCTTCGTAAAGGGAAAGTTTACCGCAAAGATCGCTAAGTTTTTTTTCTTTAAGCTTTTAGAAAAAAAGGAAAGTACGCAAAGCTAAGTTAATACAAGGCTTTGCGTACTTTGTAGCGTTAGATTCATTTTTAGATTTTTTATTATTTTCAGACAATGAATTTCAATTATAAAATTTGGTTCTGCCGCATCTAGAATAATCTTTAGTAAATTTGTACAGCATCTGTGATACAAGCTTAAAAATGAACTATTGAAAAAGAAATCAAATATAGAACTTCACACAAAAGAATTAGATAGCCTTGGTCTTCAGGTAAGAAAAATAGTGGCTAATAATGTTGATTTTACTGGGCATTTGACTAAAGCACACAGAGACGATCATTATGTTTTTTATATTCAGGAAGAAGGACTGATAGAACTTATGATCGATTTTAAAAATCATCAGATAAAAGATCAGGCGCTGTTTTTTATTGCTCCGGGTCAGGTACATTATTATACCAAACAAGTAGATTCGAAAGGACATTTTATCTTTTTAAATCCTTCTTACCTGCAAAATACTTATCGAAGGATTTTTGATACGCATCAGAATATTTCTCAGGTTGTGTCTATCGAAAATTTTGTTTTATTTAAAACTACAGAATTGATCTTTCACCAGGTAGCTGAAGCTGTTGGAGATATTCAAAAAAATATCATTCGTTCCCTTGCCGATAGTTTAATGGGAATGGTGGTTTTGGAGTTTTCTAAAAATGAAAATTACCTCAAAAACGGCATCGATAGAAAAACAGAACTCACTTTTCAGTTTAGGCAATTGGTACAAAAACATTTCTTAGAATTAAAAAGACCTAAAGACTACGCTGCTTTGTTGCATATTTCAGTTCCTTATTTAAACGAAATGGTCAAGGAACAAACAGGATGCGCTTCAAGTTACTGGATACAGCATGAAATTTTGCTCGAAGCCAAACGATTACTTTTTTACACACAACTCAATACAAAGGAAATTGCTTTTTCATTGCAATATGAAGATCACACCTATTTTTCCAGATTTTTCAAAAAAAATGAAGGCATTACACCTTTAGAATTTAGAAAGAATTACTGCGATTTGTCCAATCAAAACTCTTAGTTAGCCATTTTCGTTTTCTTATAAAGCCCATTCCTTTGTACTCAATTTTAAACAAAAAAAACATGAGTAGAATTTTAGAAAAGGGACAAACTATTGACTTTTACAAAGCCACTATACCCATTATTTTATCGGTATTTGCCATTTACCTCACAATAGGTCTTACGTTAGGGATTGTGCCGGCATTTGTGCAAAATGATTTAAAGTTTAATAGTTTGATTGTGGGTTTGGTAATTGGTTTACAACCGCTAACCACGCTTTTAACCCGCGCTTATTTCGGAAAAATTACCGATACAAAAGGAGCAAAAAGATCTAAACGTGGCGGAATACTTTTGGTGATGGCAGCCGGAATAATTTATGTATTTGCTGCTTCATTTGCATCTTATCCTTTGGTGGCGTTATTATTTCTTTTACTGGCAAGAATCGTTCACGGCATTGCAGAAAGTTTGTTGGTAATTGGCGCTTTAACATGGGGAATTGGTTTAGTAGGACATGAAAAGTCCGGTAAAGTGATGACCTGGAACGGAATCGCAATGTATGGCGGAATCGCTGTTGGAGCTCCTTTAAGCATTTGGATGGCTAAAGATTTTGGAATTGTTTACGCCTTAGGCATGATTGTAATTTTACCTCTTGCAAGCTGGATTTCGACTATTAAACTGCCTGCCATTCCGGTTGACAAAGAACATATCAGAACGCCATTTTATAAAGTAGTAGCAACCATCGCCAAACAAGGATTAACACTTGGTTTTTCTTCGATGGCATTTGGTTGCATTGCTTCTTTTATTGCTTTGTTTTTTACTGAGAAAAATTGGGGAGATGCTTCGTTGGCTTTTATGATTTTCGGATTATCTTATATTCTTACCAGAGTCTTTTTTGCTTCTTATCCGGATAAATACGGAGGGTATAAAGTAGCAGTAGTTTCTTTAATCATTGAACTTATTGGGCAATTCCTTATTTATACTTCTTTTGCCAAAGAAATGGCTTTGATAGGTTGTGCATTAACGGGAATTGGTTTTTCACTAGTATTTCCTTCATTAGGAGTACTGGCGATCAAAAAAGTAAAACCTCAAACGCGCGGAACTGCCTTAGGAGCTTATGCCGCATTTTTTGATCTTTCATTAGGATTAGCAGGGCCTTTGGCAGGATTAATTGCAGGTTGGTTTACTTATCAGGATATCTATTTGTTTGGGAGTTTGAGCTGCTTACTGGCTCTGGGAACTATGTTGTTGAAACGAGGTTAATTTAGAAATGATTATGGAAAATTATCAAAAAAAAGTGATGCGTTCTGTATTTACGGTAAAGCAGAAGTCTTTTATAACACCTCATTATATTCGTGTAGTTTTTGAGGTAACCAATGAGCAATTAGATTTGCTTGCGAATGTAAAACCCGGATCTAATAACAAAATATATATTTCGCCCAAAGGGATGAATCTTATTTATTTTACGAATAAAGAGAGTAGTGTTTTACCGGAACTTTTGCCCGTAATGAGAACGTATACAACAAGAAGTATCGATTTTGAAAAGAAAGAACTAAGTATTGATTTTGTAGCTCACAGCGACAATGGCCCAGCATCTGCCTGGGCACAAAAAGCCGAAGCAGGAGATATTTTGGGTATAGCAATGAAAGAAAGTATAAGAGATTTGGTTCCTCAGGCTAATGAATTTCTTTTAATAGGCGATGCGACGGCACTTCCGGTAATGGGAAGTATTTTAGAACAGCTCCCAAAAGACGTACATGTAAAGGCAGTATTGGAAGTACACGGAAAAAAAGACAGGATTAATTTTACTTCTCAGGCCAATGTAAGTATCGATTGGGTATATAATAAGCATCCTGAAAAAGGAAGTGAGCTGGCAAAGTTTATAAAGAGAGTCCTGCTTCCTGATACCAAAACGAAAAGATTTGCTTTTGTAGCAGCAGAATACAGTACCGTAAAAACGTTAAGAAGTTATTTTAAAGAAGAAAAAGGCTGGGACAAAAGCGAATTTACAGCTTCGGCATATTGGAAAGCAGGAAAATCCGAAAGCGAATCTGTAACAGAACGCAGAGAAGAAAAACAAGATTAGACTTATTTTTGTAGTAAGTGAAATATTAAAACAGGCAAAAGAGAATTTTTCCTTTTGCCCGTTTTTTTATGATATAAGTAGAAAGTATATTTTGCTATCTTTATAAAATAATTTTATAATCATGACGATACAGCAATTAAAATATATTGTAGCATTAGATGAAGAACGCCATTTTGCACGAGCGGCAGAAGTTTGTATGGTTACACAACCCGGACTTACCATTCAGTTAAAAAATCTTGAAGAAGAAATTGGCATTAAAATTTTCGATCGAAATAAAGTTCCGTTAACGCCAACTACACTGGGAACAGAAATCATTAACAAAGCAAAGAAAATACTTCGTGAAGCAGATGAAATCAGGGATTTTGTGGTAAACGAAAAAAACTTATTAGAAGGAGAAGTTAGAGTAGGAGTGATTTCGACTTTATCTCCTTATTTGATTCCGTTGTTTATAAAGGCGATGAAAGAGGCAACTCCCAAAGTGCATTTTATTATAAGAGAAGCCAATACGGGACAATTGATGAAAGAATTGGAAACGGGTTCATTAGATGTGGTTTTGATGGCAACACCAACTGGAAACCCTAATTTAATTGAACATCCTATTTTTAAAGAGCCTTTTGTAGCCTATTTAAACGAACATCACCCAATGGCGAATAATGAGTTTTATGAACTTCAGCCGGGCGATAAAACCGAATTATTGTTGCTTCATAGTGAGTTTTGCTACAACGCCCAATTGCTGGATATCTGCGGAATCAAATCTCCGGGAAAATTAAAAGAGCAATTTACCTATGATATTAGTTCAATCGAAACCTTGAAAAATCTGGTTCGTGCTCAATTGGGATTTGCCATTATACCGGAACTTTCTATTTTAAACGAAAATTACTCAGGACTTTTTAAACCTTTTAAGGAACCGAAACCCGTAAGAGAAATCAGTTTGGTTGTTTCTGATTCCTTTTCGAAAAAACTATTGCTCGAAAAAATGAATGAAGCGATCTGGAATTGCCTTCCGGATTCCTTAAAGAAAGATTTTGCTTATCGAAAAATACGCTGGAACGATTCGCCTTATTTTGCCAAATCGGTTAGTGATTATATAAAATCACATTCAAAAGCTTAAAATAAATTCCAAAATATAAATTCCAATTCTAAAGAGAAATTCCAAATAAAAAAATTCCAAATTCCAAATTGAACGTAAGCCAATTGGAATTTGGAATTTAAAAAATTGGAATTTAATTTTAATTTATTTTTTAGAAGCAGCAATTATCACTTTTGCTACAGCCTCTGGTTGAGAAATAAACACCACGTGACTTCCTTTTATTTCTGTAATTTTTGTATTCGAACGTTTGTACATAGCGCGTTCTATTTCAGGAGATATACTTTTGTCTTCAGTTGCTACAATTCCGTACGAAGGTTTATTTCTCCAGGCTGCTTTTGTAATAGGAGTTCCAAATCCTTTTGCGTAGAAAGCGCCTTGAGAAGCATACATAAAATCTGCGTCTTCTTTGCTGATATCTCCAGCAAAACCGGCATGAAATTTAGCTTTATCATAATAAACCACTCCTTTGTCATCAGGGCTTAAAACACCATTTTCAGGAGCTGGAGGAGCAGTCATTAACCATTGCACAGAAGTTTCTCCATTATCAGGCTGTAAAGCTGCTACATAAACCAAAGCCGCTACTTTTGGATGATTTCCGGCTTCTGTAATTACAGTACCACCCCAGGAATGTCCTACCAAAATTGTTGGTCCGTCTTGTTTGTCTAGGGCTAAATTAGTTACTCTCACATCATCTTCAAGAGAACTTAAAGGGTTTTGAACGATGGTAACGTTATATCCTTTTTTACTTAATACCTGATATAAACCTTTCCATCCTGAACCGTCAGCGAATGCACCGTGTACTAATACAACGTTTTTAATTTGTGAAGGCGTAGTTTGCGCATTAGAGCTTGCTGTTGCAAATAAGAAACTAAAAATAAGTACTGCGAACATGAAATAACGATTCAATTGTTCTTTTAATGCTATTGTTTTCATAATTGTATGTTTTTAAATTTTGTGAATAGAAATCCCAATTTTCTAAATTGCTTTTTTGTTAGCTTCTGTCTGATCTTAAATTCAATTATGAATCAGAAAGTAAACAAAATAGACTTACTTGGAATTTGGAATTTTAGAATTGGAATTTATTTTTAATTAGTTTAATGTTACTGATAAAGTAATTTCAGTATTTAATAATTTTGAGATTGGACAAATTTCTTTGGCTTTTTGTGCTGCTTTCTGAAAATCTTCTTCTGTAATTCCGGGAACTTTTCCGTTAAGGATTAACTGGATCAAAGTGATTGTTCCGTCTTCAAAAGTAACTTTTGCTTCAGTACTTAAATCTTCCGCAATAAATCCAGCTTCAGAAAGTAAAAAGCTTAGCTGCATGGTAAAACAGCCAGAATGTGCCGCTGCAATTAATTCTTCAGGATTGGTTCCTACACCTTCTTCAAAACGGGTTTTAAAAGATAATTGGGCATTGTCTAAAGTGGTGCTTTGAGTACTAATAGTACCTTTTCCTTCCATTCCTGTACCTTTCCAGTTTGCGTTTGCTCTTCTTGTAAATTTCATGATCTTAATTTTTAAGTTATTTATTTAATGATTCAAATCGTTTGTTTGATTTTGATGAGACAAATTTATGGTGATAGTTATTATTAATCAAATTAATAATTTTTAACACTTATAAAATTAATTTATAATATAGAAAGGTTAAGCTTATAATGAGCTTGATTTCCTTGGGTTTATGGAATATTATTACTCTCTTGAAGCGTTAAAGCAGAATAAAAAAAAGGACATTAAATATTTAAATGTTTTTACACTTAAGTATTCAATGTCCTTTAAAATTAAATAAATATCAAATCTGTCTACCAGAGTAGAGGATGGCTGTATAAAGAATAGTTTGATCTAAATTACAAACTGGCTGTATTTAATAAAGAAAGATCTTCTGTATCCAGTTGTATTGTAGTTGCGTTTATTAACTCCTTTAGTTGCTCTGGATTTGTTGCACTAACTATAGGTGCTGAAATTTCAGGTTGGTGCATGATCCACGCCAATGCAATTGTTCCCGGAACAGCATGATGTTTTGAAGCTACAGTATCAAGTGCTTTTAGAATTTGAAATCCTTTTTCGTTTAAATATTTCTCTACGAATGCACCTCTTTTACTGTCTTTCAGATCGCTTTGAACACGGTATTTTCCGCTTAAGAAACCGCTTGCCAAAGAAAAATAGCTAATAACACTTAAATTATTTTTTCCGGTAATTGGCCTTATATTATCTTCAAAATCATGACGATCGTATAAATTATATTCCGGTTGAAAGGTTTGATAAGCGGGAAGATTATTGTTCTTGCTAATGATAAGAGACTCCTCTAAACGTTCAGGCGTAAAGTTTGAAGCGCCAATTATCCTCACTTTTCCGGCTTTAATTAAAGTATCATAAGCATCCAGAGTTTCTTCGATAGGAGTAGACAGATCATCATAATGCGATTGATACAAATCTATATAATCGGTTTGAAGTCTTTTTAATGAATCTTCGGCAGCCTGAATAATATAATTTTTACTTAAGCCTTTTTTAGTTTCAGAGAATTCGGCACCTACTTTTGTAGCCAGAATAATTTTGTCTCTTTTGCCGGATTCTTTCAGCCATTTTCCAATCGCCAACTCCGATTCTCCACCTTGGTGACCTTGTACCCATTTTGAGTAAACGTCTGCCGTATCTAAGGTATTAAATCCTGCATCTGTAAATTGATTTAACAAATTTTCTGTCATTTTTTGATCTGTAGTCCAACCAAATACATTGGTTCCAAATACTAGTGGGGCAATTTCAATAGTAGAATTGCCTAATTTTTTATTTTGTATCATAATTTTTAAATTTTACTCAAAAGTAATTATTTAATGAACTTTTGTATTTGTAAATAGTAAAAAATGTAAATTTGTTCATTATATATGAACTTATGAATCAGTCGGTCAAAAAAACATTTCAAATTTTAGAATATATCGCTTCAAGTGGCAATTTCGTAAGGCTTAACGACGTGGCAAAGGCTTTGGATCTAAAGAAAAATTCTGTTCACAGTTTTTTAGACAGTCTAAAACAACTGGGCTATTTAGAACAAGATGATGTAAGTCCGAGATACCGAATAACATCAAAACTGGAATGTTTGTATGCTCCTTTATTATCTATTAATGAACTCAAAAGTGAGTTGAGGCCTATTTTAGAAAAAATAACCCAGCTTACCAATGAATCTTCTTATCTCGCGGTACAAATGGGATCTTATTACAGACATGAACTTAAATGCGAACCCAACAGGGCTGTAAAAATCACCCTTAATACGGGAAAGGAGTACGAAATGGCCACTACGGCTATAGGAAAATCATTTCTTGCTTTCTCAGCCCATTTGCAAACCAATTTAAGTAAACAATATACTCCCGAACTGGTAAGCACAATTGAAACTGAAATTAAAACCATAATAAAATCGGGTTATGCTTTGGATGTTCAGGCGTATGATCCTGATTTGAATTGCGTTGCCATGCCTATATTTTACAAAAATAAACCCATAGCAGTACTTTGCGTTTCGGGTCCTTCGTTTAGATTTAAAGAACCACAATTTATAGAATCTCTACGTATAATGGAATCCCTGATTAAGGAACATGGAAAATACGACAGTAAAATGAACATTAGCTAGACATAAATTCTTGTTTTATTTTTCATCAATAATGACCACTTTTTCAAAACGTCCGTGATGACTTATTGAAACGTCTTTTAAAATATTTAATTCGGGTTGAGACAAAAAAGGTATTCCATTTTTATCTTTGATAATGTCTTTTTTCTCAATCTCTATTACATTATTCAAATGATCTGCGCTGGTAACGGCTATGGTATGTAAATGATCTTTTGAAATCATAGTTTTTGTGTAATAAACATTCTCAAGGCAAATTACTTTTCCTGTAACATAATGTTCATTTTTTGAGATGATACTACAAGCGAGCTTTTGAGGAATATATTGCCTTATTTTGGTTTGCCGGTTATAGATTTTATAGGCTGCTTCTTTCATGCTCCAAAGCAGCCAAATCAGGATTTCCGGATCTGATGTTTGTGATAATAGCAATTGCTCGGTAGGGGTAAAGAGTTTTTCAACAAAACCTTTCCGCCGCCAATTGCTTTTCTGGCGAGATTGCAATATATCTATGACATCGTTACCAATCATTTTGCAGCGAGCTTGGCAGAGATAATTTCGACCGAAGTTTTTACATCAAGCATTCGTTCCATATCAGTGTTATCAATAACGACATCAAATGCTTCTTCGATATCCAGAATAATGTCTACCAGGTTAGCTGAATTAATACTCAAATCATTGATAAAATCAGTATCTTCGGTAAGGTTGTCATAAGCTTCGGTATTGGTCGTGTAAGGCTTTATGATCACTTTCAATTTTGCTATAAGTTCTTCTTTATTCATATTAATTTTCAAATTTTTTAAAGATTATACAGGCATTTACATCACCAAAACCAAAACTGGCTTTAGCAATTATATTCAGATTTTTATCGATTGTTTTTAAAGGCACTTTTGATGCATCAATCAAGGCGGTAATTTCAGGATGAAGATCTTCGCAATTAGTATTTCCAAATAAAAATCCTTCATGAAGCTGCAGCACCGTAGCAACACTTTCGATACTTCCGGCGGCGCTAAGACAATGTCCAGTCATGCTTTTTAAGGAATTGATATACGGAAAATGAGTTCCCTTTCGATCTAAAGCTTTAGTCCAGTTTTCGATTTCGAGACTGTCTTTTGTAGTGGCTGTAAGATGGCCGTTTATGGCATCAATTTCAGTTGCAGAAATTCCTGCATTTTGTATTGCATCAGTAATACAGCGCTGAACCGCAGTACTGTTAGGAGCGGTCATGCTTCCGTTACCGCGTTGTCCGCCGGAGTTTACATTTCCTCCCAATATTTCGGCATAAATGGTTGCGCCTCGTTTTAAAGCACTTTCAAGATCTTCGATCACTAAAGCTCCGGCACCGCTTCCGGGAACAAATCCTGCTGCACCGGCACTCATAGGTCTTGAACCTTGTTCGGGAGTATCATTATATTTAGAACTGCAAACCCGAAGCGCATCAAAACCTGCCCAGATATACGGACCGCTATCGCCGGTGCTTCCTGCTAATATGCGTTTTGCCTGTCCGGCTTGTATACGGTCGTAAGCCATCATAATAGCTTCGGTTCCTGTCGCGCAGGCTGATGAATTTGTGGTAACCTGATTGCCTAAAGCAAGTTTACCACCAAGATAAGCGCTAATACCGCTATTCATAGTTTGTGCCACAACAGTGCTGCCCAGTCGGCGAACTTGTAATTCATCTATTTTATAAATGCTTTCGCGAAATTTATCGATCCCTGATGTTCCTGATCCAAAAATGGTTCCGCTGTCCCAATCCGGTTCTTCGTTATTTTCGATTGATAATCGGGCATTTCTCCAGGCTTCGATTCCGGCAATAACACCGTATAAAATTCCTGTACTACTAAAACCACGAAGTTCTAATTCTGTAAAATACTGCAATTTTAGCTCCTCTGAAATGGGTGGCTGACCGGCAATCTGACAAGAAAATTGCAATTCCTGTAATTGTGCATCATGACGAATTCCCGAAATACTATTTCTTAGTGAATAGGTAAACGCAGGAATTCCAACCCCGTTTGGAGCCGCTACACCAAGGCCTGTTATAACAACTCTTTTGCTCATAATTTCGTTGTGATCATTCCGGATAAAACACCTTTACAAACTTCTTGTCCGGCTTGGTTTGTCATAATAACATCGCATTTAAGTTTTCCGAACCTGAAAAATATTTTTTGTGATGTAACAGTTACTTTTTCATTTGGATACACGGGTTTTAAATAATGCATATCTGCTGAAGTAAAAGCGACTACTGTATCTTTATTGAAGCTATCCTTTAATAAATAGATACCCAGACAAACCATGCCTATTTGCGCCATTGTCTCGGTTAAAATAACACCCGGGGTTACCGGATTTCCATTAAAATGACCTTTGTAAAAATCAAGATCCTCACTGTAGGTATAAGTTCCCGTAATGCTGTTTTCATCTACATGCAGCAATTCATCTACAAATAGAAAAGGTTTACTGTAAGGTAACTGCGCTAAAATATTTTCTAAAGTCATAATTTGTTTCGTTTAATACGTTGATGTTTTTTGAACGCGGATAAAACGGATTTACTTTGTAAAGACGCGGATAAAAGCGGATTTTTTTTAATTTGAATCAAACAAAATTTCAATATAAAATCCGTTTTAATCTGCGTTTTGGCTTTAGCGAATCAGTAAAATCCGCGTCTCATTTTATATAACAATATTCAAATTCAGTTAGTTAAAATTACCATTGCAACAAAACACGCTGTGCCGAAAATCCGGGGCCAAAACTCAGCATTAATCCCTTTTCTCCCGGTTTTGGTTTTTCGTCCATAATTTGTTCTAAAACATATAATACTGTTGCGCTCGACATATTTCCGTATTGTTTCAAGACTTCTTTGGTAGCATCGATATTTTTACCTAATCCTGAGAAAAGAGCTTCTACGGTGGTGACTATTTTTTTACCTCCGGGATGAAAAATCATATGATCTATATCTTTTATTTCTAAATTATTTTTCTTCAAAAAAGGATGAATAATATCTCCAAAATGATAAGAAATCGTATCCGGAACTTCAATATCCAATACCATTTGCAAACCGGAATTAGTCAGTTTGAAACCCATCATATGTTCGGCATCATAAAAATGATACATTTTCTCATTTAGTATTTCAGGACCATAATCTTCCTCATAGGATGATAAGAGACAACAAGCAGCTCCATCACCAAAAATCGCAGCACTTACAATATTAGGCATCGAAAAATCATTGAGCTGAAAAGTTGCCGTTGGAGATTCTACTGCTATTACTGCCGCACGTTTTCCGGGATTGGCTTTCAGGAAATTCTTTGCATATATAATACCTGATATTCCGGCTGCACAGCCCATTTCGGTTACAGGAAGCCTTACAATATCCTGCTTGAGTTTCATTTTATTAATAAGATAAGCATCCAGAGACGGAATCATTATTCCTGTGCAACTTACTGTAATAATATAATCCAGTGTCTGCGGATCCCAGCCTGCTTTATTAAGTGCTTTTTCTAATACTTGTTCACCTAGAATAATCACTTCGCGGCTGTAAATATCATTTTTATCTTCAAAGGAAGTGGCTGTAAAAACTTCTTCGGGATCCATTATAGAGTAGCGTTTGTCTACAGCTGCACCTTCAAAAATCTTTTTTACTTTTTTGATGAAACGTTCGTCCTTATCCTTTAGCCACACATCCAAAAACGGAAGTATGTCTGCTGTTGCACGCGAATATTTGGGTAGTTGCTTGGCAACCGATATAATTTTTACACTCATTTTTTAGCAATTATCCATTGGTAACGAAAAGCCCATTTCCAGTTTATGGTATAGTTTTTTAAATCTAATTTTTTAGAGAAGTTCTCCAGTTCTTTTTTCTTAAAACCTCTTAATATAGAGATCAGCCCATCTTCGCGAGACATTTTATTTAATTTAAAAACAGCACACACCTTTTCAAAAAGTCGATACGCTAATTTGCTGCGGTGCAAATCGTTAATAACAATACCAATGTTGGCATTGTTATTAAAGGTAGTCATTATATTTAATATTTGGTCGTTGTCAAAATGGTGCAGGGTAAGGGTACATAAAACAATATCATATTGAATAGCATTGAAATCTTCGCTGAAAATATCGACACATAAATAGTCAATATTAGCATATTCAGTTGATAATTCTTTGGCATACTTTATAGTAAAAGCATTTGCATCTATACCAATAAGTTTAAGATTCAGGTTGTTTTTCTGGCCGTATTTCGCGAGCATACGCAGCATATCTCCGTTACCGCAGCCTATATCTGCAATTGTTATTGTTTTAGCAGGATCCGATTTTCTTAGTAATATTTTCAGTCCGTGCAGCGTGAGTTTATTACCGCCTAATAACCTGTTAATACTGGCAATTTTGTCCAATGCTTCCTGTAATTCTTTCCCTTCCAGAAAAAAATCATCCATTATCTCCGTTTCCTGTGTTCTGTATGTAGTATTTATGGTCATTTAATCAATTGCTATTGGTTTGCCGTGCGTTTGTTTAATTATTGCGGGTAATAGGCTAGGTAAGGCTACTGTGATGGCAACGAGGGTATTGGTAATGGTTTTGTTTCTTAAAACTTTAGCCAAAAGCCTTCCCATAAACAAGCGTTTACCAAAATGTTTTTTCCACTGTTGTGTATAGTTTTTTTCTAATTCTTCTCGTGATGTTATCTTTCCGGAATAATAATCTAATACTAATTCTGATGCGATTTTGGCGCTGTGTATGGCCATTGCCATTCCGTTGCCACACAAAGGATGAATAAGTCCAGCTGTATCACCAATCATTACAATATGGTTTTCTACAGGTTGTTTTTTATCAAAAGAGATCTGACTTATGGTAAGAGGTTTATCAAAAAGAAGCGTACTGTTTTCAAATACAGCTTTAAGATGTTTGTTTTTATACAATACATTCTGCTGGTATTCTTCGATGTTTTTATATTGTTTAAAGGTCGCATAATCGGCCAGATAACAAATATTGATAATATCATTCTCTACTTTCGAAACACCGCAATAACCGCCTTTAAAATTATGCAATGCCACAACATCATTGGCAAAATCACCATAATAATGAGCTTTCACCGCTAACCATGGTGACTTTTTTATGAAAAAATCCCGTGATAATACCTGATCGATATTGGATCGTTTGCCAAAAGCGCCCAATACTATTTTGGCTGATAAAACCTGATTGGCAGTAGTGATCGTAAAGAGATCATTATCGAAAGAAATATCGGTAACCATTTCCATTATAATATTGCAGCCGTTTGTTACTGCTTTTTGATATAAAAAGTTATCCAACTGATACCTGCTGATCCCAAAACCACCTAACGGAAGATTTGCCCAAGCTGTTTTTCCCTTACGTGTTGTAAACTCGAATTTATTGATAGTGGTAGGAAGTAATTTTGAAATATCGGCCTTAAGCCAATAAAGATAAGGTAAGATTTCGTTCGAGACATATTCGCCGCATACTTTATGGCGCGGATAAGCAGATTTCTCTATTAATGTTACCGTTAATCCTTTTTGAGACAGATGTAAAGCGCTCGCCAAACCGGCAAGACCGCCTCCAATAATAACTACATCTGAATTTGTTTTCATACTAAGCAATTTAGCTATTATATCTCAAATATTTAATACATTTTATATTAAAATTGCTTAAAATTTGCAACGATAAATCTGGTTCGTACAGAATTGTTTACTACAAAGATCAAGAACTTGTTAATTCTTTAATTACATAATTTTATTTCTTCCTTATAAAATTACAGCTTTATTATGTTCATTTTTTAGGTTTAATAACGATGTAAAAACAAAAAAGCGGGAAGTTTAAATCTTCACGCTTTTTTAAATTATAAACTGGCATTCCAAGTGGCACCGCTAATATCTGTTAAAGTCAGTGTATAGGTACTTTTTTCAAAAGCCCATTTATTATCTATCGGAATCCGTATTGTTGCTTTCGATCCCAGCGGGATCACTAAACTATGTTTGCCGGGTTTTATTTTGGATACATAATAATTCGATATTGTTTGAGGAGACAGTTGGGCTAAATCACTTCCGTCTAATTGTAAAAGGTGTTTTCCTGATTCGTTTTTTAGTGAAATTCCAATTAAAAACGAACCATAAACATCCACTCCTTCTACGCGAAAAACATCAAAACTTACTTCGTTGGGATCAATTTTTAAATTATTGATTTCAAGTTTTGGTTTTACAGATTTATTATGAAGCTTTCCGTAAACGCCACCATGAAAATATTGGTTGGTAAATAAGGTAAGTCCAAAGATAGAAAAGGCAATAACTAAAAGGATCTGTTTATGAGATCCCAGATTTAGTTCTCCGCAACCCAATAATCTAAACCATTTTGTTTGGGTAAAAGCTAAATTTTTGGCTATAAAATAACCGTCAAGAGAAAGGTAATTACTTCCGGTTAAAAACAAGGTGAATCCTGAGGCTAATCCTAAAATTCCAATTTGCCATTCGTCCAGGCAAGTGGTCCCGATCCAGCCGGAAGCCAATAAGATTCCTAAGGCAAGCAGGAAAACACCAATACTCATCAATCGTGTAAAGAGACCTAAAATAAGGGCTAAGCCAACGATTCCTTCGATAATTGTAAAAGAGACCATATTGATCCATAAAGCATCAGGATGTGTTACCAGATATTCTATAACAGGTTTTATACCAAGTGCATTAGGTAAAAAGTGATTGAACTTTTCGCCTATATATCCGGCTTCTTCGGGGATTAATTTGTTTTCGAGGATAAGTCGCCTCCAAAAGGCCGAAAAATAAGTCCAGCCTACGATTAAACGTAAGGCCAGCGGAACAAGAGAGTTCACGTCAAATGTTTTTTGATGTTGCATGATATTATAAAATTTACAAAAGTATAAAAATTGTTTAAGCAGTGTATAAAACCACTTGTGGCGCAATCTTTAGTTTTTTAAATACTATAAAAATAGGAGGGAAGCTTACTGAACGTTTATTGAATTCGAAAGCAGGATGAATGGTAAGTGTAGTGGAAACTTTGTTTTGTTTTGTTTGAAAACTAAAGCACTTTAATTTGGGTACGACAGGTGTTTGTGGTATAGAAAATGATTTTTTTGATGTAATTTCTTTATAAAGAAAGCTTACCGTACAAACTCCCTGAGCGGGCAATTGCGTCAGGCTTTTTTGAGAAAGTTCGACAGACCCGATTCCTGCAAAATGCAGTACAGATTTTTTAATATGGCAATTAGAAAAAGCATAAACTAACCCTACTAAAAGCATAAGCTGCTTTAGGCGCTTTAAGAAAATAAGGGGTTTTTGAAATTTCATTTTATAAAAATAGTGCTTTTAAAATAAACTTTGCCGTCTATACTTATTTTAACTCATATGTCTTTGCTTTTGTACCATGATCTAATTGTTTTTTCTCCTGGTTTTCTTTTTGAAGATAAGTAATAAAAGTTAGGGGAGAAACTCCGGTAACTTTTTTAAAGGTAATTGTAAATCTGCTATGCGATAAAAAACCGCATTGATCGGCAAGATAGCTTATTTTATATTTTAAATAATTAGGATCATTTTTGAGTCGGTTAATAATATAATTGATTCGAAGTTCATTGATATAGCTGGCAAAATCCTTTGATTTATGCTTGTTAATAACATACGATAGATAGCGATGGTTAATACTAAGTTCAGCAGCTACAGAATTTAAGGAAATGTCTTTGTTGAGATATAAATCAGATTTTTCAAACTGCTTTATGCTTTCTAAAATTGCGCTTTCAGTTGCCTCAGACATGTATTCTTTAGGAACTTCTTTTTTCGGAGAAATCTTAACTTCGGTTTCTGTCTGGTTCTCAATTTTGGTAATGAATTTTTTAATTTTATTATAATCCTGTCTCCTTTTAAATATATAAATGCTAATGATAATTAAAACAATAAGTATACAGCTGCCAATAATAAGGTACTTGCTTTTTTGATATTCAGAATGGATATCAAACTGTTTTTTGCGTAGTGTTTTTATTAAATCATCAGCTATAACTTTTCGGCTTTGCTCTTCATCTTTATTTAGCGTAAGATTCAGTTCATTATAAGTTATGTATTTTTTGTTGTCGGTTTTTTTATAAAACTCCAACAATGAATTATAGACTTCCTGCTTTAATATAAAAAAATTGGAATCTTCTGCTATTTGTTCTGCTGTTTTGTAATTTGAAAGCGCATTTTTAAAATCGCTCTTTGCTGTATAGGCATTTGCAAGACCATTATATATAAATCCTTTTAGAGGACTGTTTGGTGATTGTGATGATTCGAGTTCTTTTTTGGCTTTGTTAAAATAAAAAAATGCAGAATCGACGTTATGCAATAACAGAAAGTTTTTGGCAATAAGTTCATTATTGACAGCTGTTTGAAAGTTAATGTCAATACCGGCTCCGGCTTTTTTAAATAATTGATTGCCTTTTTTAAGATGTTCAATGGCTTTTGTAAAATTCGAAGAGTACATGTCGTAATAGGCTATTTCCTGAGACAAGTTGCCCTGAAACTTATACATGTCTGTTTTGTCTTTAATTTTCTTACTGATATTTACAGCTCTCTGCAAGTGTATTTTTCCTAAACTATAGATTTCGAATTCGCGGTAAAGTGTTGATAAAAAGCCGTTTATTCTTGCCTGCATATTGTAATTCTTGTCCATTACTGCCAGACTGTCTGCGCGTTTTAATGCAGCAACAGCTTCATTTCGTATGCCGTACTGACGCAAAAGCGTTGCTCTAAGCATACTGGATTTGATTCGTTGCGAATTATTATTTGAAATCTTATAAAGATAATCGGTATTGCTTAAAGCTTTCTTTGGATTTGAACTCAGCAATACCTGAGATGTTTCTGAAAAAACACTGTCAAATTTTGAACCTTGTGCAGAGCTTAAGTCAGGAAAAACCACAGCTATAAATAGAATAAGAATACGTTTTAGGTGCATGTAAATAAATTGTAATTAAAAGGTTGTATGGTGATGATTTTTTTTAATGACTTTTCGCTTCATTGATAAAGTTATGTCAATTTTTAAGAAAAATACTATGATTTTTATGAATGTGGTGTATCAAATCATTATGCTGGGAAAAGTAGTTATTTTTTTTGATAAAAGCCGAGACTTTCCGAAATAGTAACAACTTATAATCATTAAGTTACAAAATAAGTCAGGACAAATGTTGTTGAGAATAACTTCTGTTTTTAGTGCTAAATCATAGATAATTTCAAAAACGAAAATCTTAGCAAGGATATTTTTTTGGCAGATTTTTTATTAATAAACTTCAGAAGAAGACCATTTATTTTCTTTATAAAAAATGCTCTTTGCGCTATTTTTTTGTAATCAAAATTGATTCTTTTTGTCATAATGATCTAATAATTCTCAAGTAAACCGCATGTAATTATTTTTTTAATCGTGATTATGGCTGAAATGCCAATTCTACTCGTTAAAGTATTTTAAAAATAGTTTAACCGCAAATACCTGTTTGTCAGATGATTCTACTTTTTTTTATGAACGTATATTTTCTCTATTACGTAATCGAGAAAGGAATGCTCCCTTTACGGGTAGCTCTGATCTCTAATTTCGCACCCAAAATCAAATATATCTGGAATAATAATTCAAATGATAACTATGAGAAAAAAATTACCCAAAAAACTACTCTTTTTAATTTTGTTTCTTTTTTTTGTATTTAAAGCAAATGCCCAATACGCAACGAGTCACTACATAGCGCCATCACCTTGGCAGTATTGGAGTGATGCAAATGAAATTGTGCTAACTACCGAATCGACTACAGCAGTCACGGTAACCTTAAAGAAAAGTGATGGAACATTTCTTGCGACCCGCACGCTTACTTCTGCCGCGCCCGATGTATATCGTTTTGTTGGTTCGCCATGGCTATTAAACAGTAACCCTGTTAATACTATTCAGGATGATAGAGGTTTAATAGTAGAAAGTATTGGTGGGAAAGTATCTGTAAATCTTAGAAATGTAGCTTCAGATCAGGCTAGTTCTGGTGGTGGAGATACTACTGGTGCCACCATAAAAGGAAATGCTTCTCTGGTTAGTTTTGGTAATGAGGGCAGGGGAACTTCTTTCCGTTTAGGATATTACAGAAGTATTTTTACAGGTATTACAGGATTTAACGGAGCCGCCAACAGACCTGTTTATTCGGTTATGGCAATTGATGATAATACACAAGTAAAATTAAACGGAGCCAATCTGGTGCTCTTAAATAAAGGACAAAGTTATTTATTTCAACCCAATGGAACAGGAGATTTGCTTGAAGCAAATAAACCGGTAGTAGCCAACACGGGTGCTTATACAGATGCTCCCGGAGGATGTGGTGATGGTGCAGTAGACCAGATGGCTCCGATAAGTATTTTAGGAAATCGATATATAGTAATAAGAGGTAGTGGTACAGCGGGAACAGGTACTAATTTACCTGAACAGTCTACCATAATTGCAACAGAACCTAATACTACAGTTACAGTTGATAATTACAGACCCGATGGAACTTTTATTAACAGAACAACTTTTCCACTTGCAGCTGGTGGTTTTAGATCCATTCATCATGGGGATGCTAATAATCGTTATTCATCATCGATAATAGAGTCTGATAAACCTATTGCGGTGTATTCCGGAACAGCACAATCTTGTGAAGTTGATATTGCTACTGTTCTTCCGGTAGGAGGATGTTCAGGGTCAAAGTGGACTTCAACAAGTCAGTTTAAAGGTTATATACAACAAGTATTACCTTATTTTGGATTTGTACTGGTAGAATCTGGCACCGCCCCTGTTTATGTAAATGGACTCAATATTGAGACAACTACAACTATCCCACGTTTTCAGTTAGGTTCAACAGGAGTTTATTTAATTAGGTTTGAAAACACACAAATTGGGAATCCTGCCAATATTACTGTTAATTCTGCGGCGAGAATGAATGTGGGAATTGTTCAGCAAGGAGGAGGATTCTCGATGTCAGGATTCTTTTCTTCTTTTAATGAAACCCCGGCACTACCCGAAGTTACAAAAGACAGTAATGGTTGTGCCATTAATATTATAACTGCCGATCCGGGATTAGAACCTTATCAATGGTATTTTGACGGAGTGCTGATACCAGGAGCAACAAGCCAGTCTATAGTTCCTTTAAAAACAGGAAACTATTCGATTACAGGAACACGTGATTGTGGGGTTACAGGAAAATCGGCAGCAATATATGTTGCTGTTTGTGGAGATCGTGAAGTCACCAAAACAGTTGCAAACGGATCAGCCGCTAATGAAGTTGTATTTACGGTGGCAGCTAAAAATAACGGACCAAATGAGGACCGAAATGTTGTTGTTACGGATGCTTTACCTTCAGGGTATACTTTTGTTTCAGCTTCCCCAAGCACAGGAACTTATGATCAAAGTACCGGAATTTGGAACATTGGTAATCTTGCCGTTAATGCTGCTGCTGCCTTAAATATTACAGCGACTATAAAAACTACAGGTGGGGTTACCAACACAGCAAGTATAAAAGGTGACAATATTGATCTCACTTTGACCAATGACAGTGATAACGCAACACCTCAAGCTGAATTAAAATTGGTAAAAACAGCCAGAACAGGAGTATTTAATAAAGCCGGAGATGTAATTACTTATGATCTTGTCGTTACGAATACGGGTAAAGTACCGGTATTTAATATCAATATTACAGATGCTAATGCAGATTCGGGAAGTATTTCTCCAGCATTAGTAACAACGCTTCTTCCAGGTGCTTCAACAAATAGTACAGCCACACATACTGTAACACTTGCTGATCTTATAGCCGGTAAAGTTATTAATTCAGCCGAAGCAAAAGGTGTTGACGGTAGTAACAATCCAGTTGAAGATATATCAGGAACAGCTGCAGATAATGATACAGAAACGGAAACGGAAACAAAATCTGTAATTTTTGCAGATAATGATACTGTAAATGCTATTAATGGAAATACAGGAGCAACTAATGTGATTAACATTTTTGCAAATGATAATATAAATGGGAATTCATTTGTTCCTGCAGCCGTTGTTGTAACTTTGGGAACATCAGGTGTCCCTGCCGGATTAACTTTGAATACTGACGGTAGTATTGATGTTGCAGTGGGAACATCGGCCGGAACTTATACATTCGATTATAAGATTTGCCAGGTTGATATTCCTTTAAATTGTGCCGACGCTACTGTTACCGTAATTGTAAACACAATCGATGCTACAAATGATACACCAAGTCCAATCAACGGGACAACTGGCGGAACAATCCCAACTGTTTTTGCAAATGATACATTGGATGGAGTTGCATTTTTACCGGCTGATGTAACACTTACAACTTCGACAACTCTTCCG